>NZ_JBEPCJ010000141.1:0-18856 GCF_040299565.1 Spirillospora sp. NPDC000708 | reverse complement strand
GCGATCGCCACCGGCAACACCACCGTCGTCATCGCCTCCGAACCCGCACCACTCCCCGCGATCACCCTCGCCGAAGTCCTCGCCACCAGCGACCTGCCCGGCGGGGTGGTCAACATCCTCACCGGACACCGCACCGAACTCGCCCCCTGGCTCGCCTCCCACATGGACGTCAACGCCATCGACCTCACCGGCGTCCCCCACGAGGACATCCGGGACCTCGAAGACACGGCCGCCGAGAACCTCAAACGCGTCCACCGCCCCACCACCACCGACTGGACGGACGACCCCGGAACCGCGCGCATGACCGCGTTCCTGGAGACCAAGACCGTCTGGCACCCCGTCGGGGTCTGATCCACGACCGCACACCAGCCAAGGACACGGCGAAAGCGCCGTGGCCTCTCCCCACTCATGCCTCGAACAGCCGGAACAGGAGGACCGCGATGAAACCCCACGGTGTTCTCGTCGTCGGCAGCATCACCGCGGACGTGACCGCGTTCAGCGCACGGTTCCCGCGGCGCGGCGAGACCGTGCTCGGCGACGACTTCACCCTCGTGCTCGGCGGGAAGGGGGCGAACCAGGCGGTCGCCGCCGCCCGCGCGGGGGCGCGGACATGGCTCGCCGGATGCGTCGGCCGGGACCCGTTCCGCGAGATCGTCCTGGACGGCCTGCGCTCGCACGGCGTCGAACTGGACGAGGTCCGGACCGTCGACGGCCGCACGGGCGTCGCGCACATCCGGGTCGACGCGTCCGGCGAGAACGACATCGTCATCACCCCCCTGGCGAACGCGGACCTCGACCCGGCGATGGTCGACGCGAGCATCGCCGCGACCGCCGGGAAGGCGGGCGTGCTGCTGCTGCAGCTCGAGGTCCCCGCCGCGACGACCTGCCACGCCGCGAAGGCGGGCCGGGCGGCCGGGCTGACGGTCGTCCTCGACCCGGCCCCCGCGCAGCCGCTGCCGGACGACGCGTGGCCGCACATCGACCTCGTCACGCCGAACGAGAGCGAGGCGGCCGAGCTGACCGGCGTGCAGGTGACCGACGCGGCGTCCGCCGAGCGGGCCGGGCGGTGGTTCCTCGATCGCGGCGTCGGCCACGCGCTGATCACGCTGGGCGCGGGCGGCGCCGTCTCCGTCACCGCCGCCGGCGCGCGCCACTTCCCGGCCTACGAGGTCACCGCCGTCGACACGACCGCGGCCGGGGACGCGTTCACCGGCTCGCTGGGCGCGGCGCTCGCGGCCGGCGACGACCTGGAACGTGCCATCGAACGCGGGATGGCCGCCGGCGCGCTGGCGACGACCCGTCCCGGCGCGAGCCCGTCCCTCCCCGGACGGGACGAGGTGGACGCGCTGATGTCCGGTACCACCCTGGAAGGAGCCGCCCGATGAGGCGCAACAACGGCACGCTCAACGGCCAGCTGGCCCGCGTCATCTCCGAGCTCGGGCACACCGACCTGCTCGCCGTCACCGACGCCGGGCTGCCCATCCCGCCCGGGGTGGAGCGGGTCGACCTGGCGGTGCGGGAGAACCTGCCGCGCTTCCTCGACCTGCTGGACACCGTCCTCGCGGAGGTCGCCGTGGAGGGCGTGCTGATGTCGGAGGAGGTCAAGGAGCACAGCCCGGACATGCTCGCCGAGGTCGAGGCGCGCTTCCCGGGCATGGCGGTGCGGTTCGTCCCGCACGCCGAGTTCAAGCGGGCCACCGGCGGCGCGCGGGCGGCGGTGCGGTCCGGGGAGTTCACCCCGTACGCGAACGTGCTGCTCACCGCGGGCGTCGTCTACTGACGGGAGATCGACATGCGGATGCAGCTGGTCGACGTCCACAAGTCGTTCGGGGAGAACCACGTGCTGCGGGGCGTGGGGCTCGCGGTCGAGGCGGGCGAGGTCGTCGCGCTGTGCGGCGAGAACGGCGCCGGCAAGTCCACCCTCACCCGGGTGATCTCCGGCGCGCACCAGCCCGACGCCGGGCGGATCGTCATCGACGGGGAGACCACCGTCCTGAAGGACCCGCAGGCCGCGATGGCGCTCGGCATCGAGGTCATCTACCAGGAGTTCCAGCAGAACCTGTTCCCGAACCTGTCCGTCGCGGAGAACATGCACGTCCTCGACCGGGAGGGCCGGTTCGGGCGGCTGAGCGTCTCGCGGCGCCGGATGGCGGAGGCGGCCGCGGCCGCGCTGCAGGACCTCGGCCTGGACATCGACGTCCGGCGCCCGGTCGGCGAGCTGGGGGTCGCCGAACGGCAGATGGTCGAGATCGCGAAGGCGATGACGCACCGGCCGCGGCTGCTGATCCTGGACGAGCCGACCGCGGCGCTGGACGAGCGCGAGTCGGAGCGGCTGTTCGCGCAGGTCCGGCGGCTGCGCGAGGCGGGCGTCACCATCCTCTACATCAGCCACCGGCTGGACGAGGTGTTCGCGCTGTCCGACCGGATCGTCGTGCTGCGCGACGGCCACGTCACCCTGGACGAGCCCACCGGGTCGCTCACCCCCGCCCGGGTCGTCACCGCGATGGTCGGCGACGCCGTGGACGACTTCTACCCGAAGGAGCGCAACGCCACGGACCGGGTCGTCCTGCGGGTCCGGGGCGCGTCGGGCGGGGAGGCGTTCCGCGACGTGGACCTCGACGTCCGGGCGGGCGAGGTGCTCGGCATCGGCGGCGTGGTCGGCTGCGGCCGCGGCGAGCTGCTGCGCGCCCTGTTCGGCCTGCACCCGCTGACCTCCGGGACCGTGACCGTGGACGGCGAGCCCGTCAGGGCGCGCGACCCGCGGCGGGCGATCGCCGGGAACATCGCCTACGTCACCCCGGACCGGTCCGGTGAGGGCCTCGCCCTGCAGCAGTCGGTCGAGGCGAACGTGTCGCTGCCGTCGCTCGGCCGTTTCACCACGGCCGACGTCGTCCGGCGCGGCCGGGAGCGCGCCGCGACCAGGAAGGTGATGGCGGACCTGCGGGTCCGCGCCGCGTCGCCGTCGGTCCCGGCCGCGTCCCTGTCGGGCGGCAACCAGCAGAAGGCGCTCTTCGCCAAGTGGGTCATGACCGGCCCCCGGGTGCTGCTGATGGACGAGCCGACCCGCGGCGTCGACGTCGGCGCCAAGACCGAGATCTACCGGATCATCAACGGGCTCACCGCGGACGGCGTCGCCGTCGTGCTGGTCAGCTCCGACCTGCCCGAGCTGGTCGCCATGTCCGACCGCGTCCTGGTGATGCGGGAGGGGCGGCCCGTCTCCGAGCTGGCGGGCGACGACGTGAACGAACAGAACATCCTCGAACACGCACTGGTAGGTGCCCCATGACCCTCTCAGTCACGAGCCCGGCGTCCCGGTCGCGGCTCTCCTCGGCGGCCGCCGCCGCACGCCGGCTGCGCGCGGTCTGGATGCTGCTGCTGGTCGGGATCGTCCTGACCATCGCCTCCCCGGTCTTCCTGACGCACAACAACCTGATGAACGTGGGGCTCGCGACGTCGGTCGCGGCGCTGCTCGCGGTCGGCCAGACCTACGTGATCATCCTGGCGGAGATCGACCTGTCGGTCGGCGCGGCGCTCGGCTTCACCGCCGTCGTCACCGCGCAGACGCTCCGCGACCACGGCCTGGTCGCCGGGGTCGCCGCGGGCGTCGCGGCCGGTGCCGCGATCGGGCTGGTGAACGGGCTGCTCGTCACCAAGACGCGGATGCCGTCGTTCATCGCGACGCTCGCCACCATGTCGGTGCTGTCGGGCCTCAGCCTGCAGCTCACCAAGGGCAACCCCGTCGCCGTGACCGACTACGACTTCCAGGGCATCGGGCAGAACCGGATCGCCGGCGTGCCCGTCCCCGTGGTCATCATGCTGGTGGTGTTCGCGGCGGCCGGGTACCTGCTCGCCCGGACCCGGTTCGGCCGGCACGTCTACGCCACCGGCGACAACACCGAGGCGGCGCGGCTGTCCGGCGTCCGCACCGACCGCGTCAAGATCCTCGCGTTCGTGGTCAGCGGGGTGCTGGCGGCGCTGGCCGGGTTCATCCTGACCGCCCGGCTCTCGACCGCCGAGCCGACCGCCGGCACCGGCCTGGAGCTGGAGGCGATCGCCGCCGTCATCATCGGCGGGACGAGCCTCGCCGGCGGGCGCGGCACCCTGCTCGGCACGCTCGTGGGCGCGCTCGTCCTCGGCGTCATCGACAACGGGATGAACCTCCTCGACGTCTCGCCGTTCCTGCAGAACGTCGTGAAGGGCCTGGTCATCCTGCTGGCCGTGTTCCTGGACCGCAACATCGACGTGCTGCGCTCCCTCCTTCCGAAACGCGCGGACGGCACCGCGCCCGGCGGCCCGCCGCATCGCGGCGGCACCGCCGCCGCCAAGACCCGCTGACCGGTTTCCCACCCCACCCCACCCCACCCCACCCCACCCCGCAAAGGAGATTCCCATGCGCGTGGCCCGTACCACCCGCGCCGCGATCGCCGTGACCGCCGCCGCCGCGCTCGCCCTCACCGGGTGCAGCCGCGCCGGCGACGACGCCGGCGCCGACTCCGGCAAGGCGTCCGGCAAGAAGGACGCGACGATCATCATGAGCACGCTGAACAACCCGTTCTTCGTCAGCGTCAAGAACGGCGCGCAGGCCCAGGCGGCCAAGCTCGGCATCAAGCTGAACGTGCAGAACGCCAACAACAGCGACGCCGCCGCGCTGAACCAGGCGACGACGGCGGTCTCCAAGCAGACCGGCATCCTCATCATCGACCCGGTCAGCACCCAGTCCGCGACGTCCTCGGTGACGCAGGCGAACGGCGCGAACATCCCGGTGATGGCGTTCGACCGCAAGCCGTCCGGCGGCAGGCTCGCCACGTTCGTCGGCTACGACGCCGTCCAGGCCGGGCGGAACGCCGCCAAGGCGCTCGCCGAGGCCGTCGGCGAGAAGGGCAAGGTCGTGGAGATCCAGGGCCTGCTCGGCACGAACGTCGCACAGGACCGCAGCAAGGGCTTCAACGAGGAGATCGCGAAGCACAAGGGCATCACGGTCGTCGCCAAGCAGGCCGCTGACTTCGACCGCGCCAAGGCGCTCAACGTGATGACGAACGTGCTGCAGGCCAAGCCCGACATCAACGGTGTCTACGCGGCGAACGACGAGATGGCCATGGGCGTCCTGTCGGCGCTGAAGGCCCGCAACCTGTCGAAGAAGGTGAAGCTCGTCGGCAACGACGGCATCTCCGACGCGCTGGCCGCCGTCGCGGCGGGCGACATGTACGCGACGAACGCCGAGTCGCCGTTCGCGCTCGGCCAGAAGGTCATGACGCTCGCCGCCGACATCCTGTCCGGGAAGAAGCCCGCGGCGGACGAGACGCTGCAGGGCAGGCTCGTGACGAAGGGCGACGCCAAGGAGTACGCCGACTACCTGGTCGGGCTCGGCGACGCCGCCGACGTTCCGGCGTCCCTCAAGTAGTCCGCCGGATGGTCCCGCCGGCCCCCGCCCGAGCCGGCGGGACCATCCCTTTTCCGGCCCCGTCACCGGGACCGGCCGAGCAGCCGCCCGGCGGCCTCGGCGACGGCGTCCTCCGACAGCAGCACGCGGGCGGCGGCGTCGCCGAGCGGGATGAAGGAGTCCTCGCTCGCGACGCGGGCGGCGCGGCCGTCGAACCCGGCGTCGGCCAGTGCCGCGAGGACGCCCTCGGAGACGCCGCCGGTCCGCCTCGTCTCGTCCGCGACGAGGACGGCGCCGGTCGCGCGGGCCTCCCGCAGCAGGTCGTCCACGGGCAGCGGGGCGAGCCAGCGCAGGTCGAGCACGCGGCAGCGGACGCCGCCGGCCCGCAGGCGGCGCGCGGCCCGCAGGCTCATCCGGAGCCCGTTGGCGAAGGTGACGATGGTGAGGTCGCGGCCGTCCCCGTAGGTGCGGCCGCGTCCGAGGGGCACCGTGCCGCCGGCCGGGGCGAGCCAGCCGCCGTCGCCCTCTTCGTGCAGGTCACGGGCATGGTAGAGCGCGATCGGCTCGAGGAACGCGCAGATCCGGCCGTCGCGCTCGGCGGCGTCGGCGCAGGCGCGCAGCATCCCGGCGGCGTCGTCCGGCCTGGCCGGGGACGCGATCACGAGGCCGGGGACGTCGCGGAGCGCCGCCACGGCGTTGTCGTTGTGGAAGTGCCCGCCGAACCCCTTCTGGTAGGCGTAGGCGGCGATGCGGACCACCATCGGGTTGCGGTACCGCCCCGCCGAGAAGAACGGCAGCGTCGCCGCCTCGCCCCGGATCTGGTCGGCGGCGTTGTGCAGGTAGGCGAGGTACTGGATCTCCGGGACGGGCAGCATGCCCGCGAGGCCGAACCCGAGCGCGAGCCCGAGGATCGACTGCTCGTCCAGGAGCGTGTCGAACACCCGCGCCGCCCCGGCCCGTTTCAGCAGCCCGCGCGTGACGCCGTAGACGCCGCCCTTGCGCGCGACGTCCTCCCCGAACACGACCATGCCGGGCCGCTCGTCGAGCAGGCCGGCGAGCGTCCGGTTGATCGCCTGCGCGACCGTGACGGGCTCGCCCCGGCCGGGCGACCCGGCGCCGGGCGACGGGTCGCGGTACCGGATCGGGGCCATCACCTCGGCGGCGGACGCCAGCCGCCGGGCGTCCTTGACCTGCTCTGCGCGCCGGATCACGGCGCGCCGCTTGGCCTCGTACAGCCGGACGATCTCGTCGGCGGTGGCGATGCCCCGGTCGACGAGGAGGCGCGCGGTGCGCAGCAGCGGGTCGGCGGCGAGGTCCGCGGCGATCTCGGCGGGCGTGCGGTAGGCCGACTCGACGTCCGAGCCGGCGTGGCCCATCAGCCGGACGCAGCGCAGGTGCAGGAGGGCGGGGCGGCGGTGCTCGCGGACCCAGCCGGCGGCTCGCCGCGACGCCGCGCAGGCGTCCTCCAGGTCGCCGCCGTCGGCGGGGAAGTAGGCGAGGCCGGGGCGCGAGCCGTAGGCGGCCTCGATCCAGCCGGGCGGGGTGCGGACGCTGATGCCGATGCCGTTGTCCTCGCAGACCAGCAGCAGCGGCATCGGCAGGCCCTGGAAGCCGCAGCCGACCGCGGCGTTGATCGCGCCCGCGGCCGTCGAGTGGTTCGCGGACGCGTCGCCGAAGCTGCACACCGCCACCGCGTCGCGCGGCCACGGCGACGCGACCCCCAGCCGCGCGGACCGTTCGATCGCGAACGCGACGCCGAGCGCGCGCGGCAGGTGCGAGGCGATCGTGGAGGTCTGCGGGATGACGTGCAGGCGGCTGCTGCCGAACACCTTGTGGCGGCCGCCCGCGATCGGCTCGTCCGCCGCCGCGACGACGCCGAGCAGCACGTCCCGCAGCGGGTCGGGCTCACCGGCCTGCCGGGCCCGCTCCAGGAAGAACGCGCCCGACCGGTAGTGCAGGAGCGCCGGGTCGTCGGGACGCAGCGCGGCGGCGACGGCGGCGTTGCCCTCGTGGCCGGACGACCCGATGGTGTAGTAGCCGCGGTCCTGGGCGCGCAGCCATCGCGCCGCGAGGTCGAGGTGCCGGCTCCCGAGCTGCGCGTCGAACAGCCGCAGGCACTCCTCGCCGGTGAGCGTGCCGTGCGCCCGCGGGGACGCCGGCGGCTTCAGCGACGCGGCCTGCTCCAGGAAGTGGACGTCGGCGGGCTCGGCCATGCGGGCTCCTGCATTGCGGTGAAGCGGTCCGGTTACGAGCATCGTGCGCGCGCGCCGTCCGGGTCGACTCGTGCGAGACCGCGAACCGGTTGCCCGGTGGCCAAGGGATGCTTAACGCGCGTGCTCGGCGGGCGAAGCCTCAGCCGGGCTTGGCCTCGCGGTAAGCAAGCCGCGCTCTGCCCGATCTTGGCCGGGCGCGGCGGCCCGTTCAGTGTGGGAACCGTGCTCACCTCCGTCATCGGCGGCGCCCGGATCCCGGCGGGGCCGCGCTCGTACCGTTCCACCGACCCGTCCCGGACCGCGGACCTGGTCGCGGAGGTGTCCCTCGCGGACGCCGCCGGCCTCGTCCGGGCCTGCCGGGCGGCGCGCGCGGCGCAGGACGCCTGGCGCGACGTGCCGGCGCCGGTCCGCGGGCAGGTCGTCGCGTCGATCGGCCGGCTGGTCGAGGCGAACAAGCCGGCGCTGGCGCGCGTCGTCGCCCGCGAGGTCGGCAAGCCGTACGCCGAGGCGCTCGGCGAGGTGCAGGAGATCGCCGACACGTGCGCGTTCTTCCTCGGCGAGGGCCGGCGGCTCTACGGGCGGACGGTGCCGTCGGAGATGCCGGACAAGCAGCTGTTCACGTTCCGAGACCCGGTCGGGGTCGTCGCCGTGATCACGGCGGGGAACTTCCCGGTCGCGGTGCCGTCCTGGTACATCGTCCCGGCGCTGCTGTGCGGGAACGCGGTGGTGTGGAAGCCCGCCGAGTACGCGGCGGCCTGCGCGGAGGCGTTCTACCAGCTGTTCGCGCACGCGGGCCTGCCGGACGGGGTGCTCAACGTCGTCTACGCCGACGGCCCGGAGACCTATGCCGGGCTGGAGCGCGCGCTCGGCGAAGGGCTCGTCGACAAGGTCGGGTTCACCGGGTCCACGGACGTGGGGTCGCGGATCGGCGAGCTGTGCGGGCGGCACCTGCAGACGCCGTGCCTGGAGCTCGGCGGCAAGAACCCGATGGTGGTCACCGAGGACGCCGACCTGCCGCTCGCCGTCGAGGGCGCCCTGTTCTCCGGCTTCGGGACGGCCGGGCAGCGCTGCACGTCCCTCGGGACGGCGATCGTGCACGAGTCGCTGCACGGCGCGTTCGTCCGGCTGCTGGACGAGGCGGTGCGCGCGGCGCCGGTGGGCGACCCGTTCGAGGACGTCCTGTACGGCCCGCTCATCAGCGAGCGGTTCGCCGCCGGGTTCGAGAAGACGCTCGGCTGGATCGGCGGCGGCCACGCGGTGCACGGCTCGTCCGGCACGGGGCGGATCAGCGCGGCGAACCCGCGCGCCGGCTTCGTCGGGGACCCGGAGGCCGGGCTCTTCTACCATCCGGTGATCGTCGACGGCGTCGGTCCCGCCGACGAGCTGTTCATGAACGAGACGTTCGGCCCGGTCGTCGGCGTCGTCCCGTACCGGACGCTGGACGAGGCGATCGCGCTGGCGAACGCGCCGGGCTACGGCCTGTCCGCGTCGATCTACACCACCGACCCGGCGAAGGTGTTCCGGTTCCGGCGGCGGATCTCCGCCGGGATGGTCAGCGTGAACAACTCGACGTCCGGCGCGGAGGCGCACCTGCCGTTCGGCGGGAACGGGCGGTCCGGCAACGGCAGCCGCCAGTCCGGCGTCTGGGTGCTGGACCAGTTCACCCGCTGGCAGTCGATGAACTGGGACCACTCGGGGCGGCTGCAGAAGGCGCAGATGGACGTCCTGGAGATCGCTCCCGACCTCGGCTTCCGGCTGTAGGGGGCCGCCGTGGAGTCCGAGGCGGACGTCGTCGTCATCGGCGGCGGGGTGATGGGGACGAGCATCGCGTTCCACCTCGCCGAGGCCGGAGTGCGGGTGGTGCTGGCCGAGCGGGACGAGCTCGGCTCCGGGTCGACGTGCAAGGCGGCGGGCGGGGTCCGGGCGCAGTTCTCCGACGAGGTGAACATCCGGCTGGGCGCCCGCAGCCTGGAGGCGTTCGCGCGGTTCCGCGAGCGTCCCGGGCAGGAAATCGACCTGCACCGGGTCGGCTACCTGTTCCTGCTGTCGCGGCCCGAGGACGTCGCCGCGTTCGAGGAGAGCGTCGCGCTGCAGAACGGCCTCGGCGTGCCGAGCCGGATGGTCTCGGTGGCGGAGGCGCGGCGCCTGTCCCCGCTCATCGAGACCGGCGGGCTGATCGCCGCCGCGTTCTCCCCCGACGACGGGCACTGCACGCCGGAGTCGGTCGTCCTCGGGTACGCGACCGCCGCGCGGCGGCACGGCGCGACGCTGCTGACGCGGTGCGAGGTGCTCGGGATCGACGCGCCCGGCGGCGAGGTCCGGGCGGTCGAGACCTCGCGGGGGCGGATCGCCGCGCCCGCCGTCGTCTGCGCCGCGGGCGCGTGGTCGGCGAGGGTCGGCGCGATGGCGGGCGTCGACCTGCCGGTCGAGCCGCTGCGGCGGCAGATCGCGTTCACCGGGCCCATGCCGGACCTGCCGCGTCCCGTGCCGATGACGATCGACTTCACCACGTCGTTCTACTTCCACGGCGAGGGCGAGGGGCTGATGCTCGGCATGTCCGATCCCGACGAGCGGCCCGGCTTCCTGCTCGACCGGACGGACGCGTGGCTGCCCCGCCTCACCGAGGCCATCGCCGCCCGCGCGCCCCGCCTCCTGGACGCGGGACTGGCCGGCGGGTGGGCCGGGCTGTACGAGGTCACGCCCGACCACAACGCGCTGATCGGCGAGGACACCGGCGTCTCCCGGTTCCTGTACGCGACCGGGTTCTCCGGCCACGGGTTCCTCCAAGGGCCGGCGGTCGGCGAGGTCGTCCGCGACCTGTACCTGCGCCGCGAGCCCTTCGTGGACGTCGCTCCCCTGCACGCCGCGCGGTTCGCCGGCGACCGCCCCCGCCCGGAGATCAACTGTGTCTGACGTGCTCGCGCTGATGGACGAGTGGGGCCCCGAACGGGTCGTGTGCGTGTCGGACGCCCGGACCGGGATGCGCGGCGTGCTCGTCATCGACAACACCGCCCGCGGGATGGGCAAGGGCGGCATGCGGATGAGCCCGGGCGTGACGGTCGCGGAGGTCGCGCGGCTCGCCCGGGTGATGACCTACAAGTGGGCGGGCGCCGACCTGTTCTTCGGCGGCGCCAAGGCGGGGATCGCGGCCGACCCGGCGTCCCCGGACCGGGAGGGGGTCCTGCGGGCGTTCGTGCGGGCGCTGGCGCAGGAGATCCCCGCGCGGTACGTCGCGGGCCTGGACATGGGGCTGACGGAGCGGGACGCGGCGGTCGTCCAGGACGAGCTGGGCGACCGCGGCGCGGCGGTCGGCACCCCGCACGCGCTGGGCGGCATGCCCTACGACGAGCTGGGCGTCACCGGGTACGGGGTCGCGGAGGCCGCCGACGCCGCCGCGCGCGACGCCGGGATGGAGCTGTCCGGCGCGCGGGTGGCGGTGCAGGGGTTCGGCGCGGTCGGGCACGCCGCCGCGCGCCGCCTCACCGAGCTCGGCGCGACGGTCGTCGCTGTGTCGACCGTCCACGGCGCGCTCTACGATCCGGACGGCCTGGACGTCGCGCGCCTCCTCGCGCTGCGGGCCGAGGCCGGCGACGCGGCGGTCCGCGAGTACGGCGGGCGGCTCCTGGACGCGGGGGCCGAGCTGCTGGTGCCCGCCGACGTCCTCGTCCCCGCCGCGCTGCAGGACGTGATCGGCGCGGACGTCGCCGCGCGGATCCGGGCGCGGATCGTCGTGGAGGGCGCGAACCTGCCGACCGACGGCCCGGCGCAGCGGGTCCTCGCGGCGCGGGGCGTCACGGTCGTCCCGGACTTCGTGGCGAACGCCGGAGGCGTCGTCGCGGCCGGGTTCGCGATGGACGCCCGCTACTCGGCGTTCCGCCCCGACCCCGGCGCGGTGTTCACGGCGGTCTCGTCGAAGATGCGCGACAACACCGCGAAGGTGCTCGCGGCCGCCCGCGCGCAGGGCACGACCACGCACGAGGCGGCGCTGGCGCTGGCGCAGGAGCGGGTGCGCGCCGCGATGGAGCTCAAGGGCCGGTGGCGCCGCTGATCTCCGCCTCGACGTCGCGCGCCACGTCCATCAGCCCGCGCATGGCGTCCTTCACCAGCGGGTTGCTGTTGGACGTGCGGCGCAGCACGGTCACGTGGCGGCGCGGCGTGCGGCGGCTGAGCCGCAGCGTCCGCAGGCCCGGATGCGGGACGCAGCCGAGCGCCGGGACGAGCGCGATGCCGAGGCCGCAGCCGACGAGCCCGCACACCACCGCGTAGTCGTTGCTGCGGAACGCGATGTTCGGGGTGAACCCGGCGGTTCCGCACAGCCGCAGCAGCGCCTGCGCGCCGCAGCTGTCGGGACGGCTCGCGATCCACGTCTCGGATCGCAGGTCCCGCAGCCGCGCGGTGCGCCGGCCCGCCAGCGGGTGCCCGGCCGGCACGCACAGCACCAGGTTCTCGTCCATCACCGGCGTCTCGACGATCTGGTCGGGCCAGCCGCGCGGGAACAGGTCGTAACGGTAGACGAGCTGCAGGTCGAGGTCGCCGTCCAGCAGTTCGGGCAGCAGCTCGTCCGGCTCGCCCTCCGACAGCTTGATCTCGATGCCGGGCCGGACCCGCGACAGCTCCGCCAGCACCCGCGGCAGGATGCGGGAGCTGGCGGTCGGGAAGCTGCCGAGCCGCAGCGCGCCGCGCTCGCCGCTGGCGACGGTGCGCAGCTCGCGCTCCAGCGTGGCCAGCGCGGACAGGACGTCGTTGCCCTTGCTGACCAGCAGGAACGCCGCGCTGGTCGGCCGCACGCTGCGGGCCCGGCGCTCGAACAGCACCAGCCCGCAGGCGCGCTCCAGCGCGGCGACCTGCTGGGAGACGGCGGACGCGGTGTACCCGAGGTTGCGGGCGGCGTCCGCGAACGATCCGGTGCGCACGACCTCGCGCACGGTCTGGATGTGCAGGGGACTGATCATCGGTGCTCCCCGTCGACCGGCGGCGCTTCGACGTCTCCCCCGCGGACGCCCCCTTCTTCCGTTCTAGTCGCGTGCGGGCCGTTTGGCCACCAGCGTCAGCACGTCGTACTTGGCGACGGACGCGCCGTCCTGGTTGGTGACGTCGGTGTCCCAGCGGACCTCGCCGTAGTCGGCGCCCTCGCGCGGCGAGATCTCCTTGGCGGTCAGCGTCACCGTCAGCTCGTCGCCGGGCTTCACCGGGGTGAGGAACCGCAGGTTCTCCAGCCCGTAGTTCGCCAGCACCGGCCCCGGGGCGGGCTCGACGAACAGGCCCGCCGCGAACGACACGACGAGGTAGCCGTGCGCGACCCGGCCGCCGAACAGCGGGTTCTTGCGGGCGGCCTCCTCGTCGGTGTGGGCGTAGAAGGTGTCGCCGGTGAACTCGGCGAAGTGCCCGATGTCGTCCAGCGTGACGACGCGGGGCCCGCCGACGGCGGTGTCGCCGACCCGCAGGTCCTCGAGGTGCTTGCGGAACGGGTGCTCGTCGGTGACGGTGCGGTCGGTGCCGGGCACCCAGCGGCCGGTCAGCGCGGTGAGCATCGCGGGCCCCGCCTGGACGGCGGTGCGCCGCATGTGGTGCACGACCCCGCGGATCCCGCCCATCTCCTCGCCGCCTCCGGCGCGGCCGGGGCCGCCGTGGACGAGCGCGGGCAGCGCCGCCCCGTGCCCGGTGGACTCCTTGGCGTCCTCGGAGTTCAGCACCAGCAGCCGCCCGTGCCAGGGCGCCAGGCCGAGGACGACGTCGCGCGCGAACTCCGCGTCGGCGGTGACCACGGACCCGGCGAGGCTGCCGCGCCCGCGCGCCGCGAGCGCGATGGCGTCCGCCGCGTCGGTGTACGGCATCAGGGTGCTGACCGGGCCGAACGCCTCGACCTCGTGCGGCTCGGCGCGCCCGGTGTCGTCGGCGCGCAGCAGCACCGGCGACATGAACGCGCCGCGCTCGGCGTCCGCGCCCTTGACCTCGACCCGCTCGGGGTCGCCGAACACGATCCGGCCGGCGTCCGTCAGCGCCTTGAGCGAGCGCCGCACCTCCTCGCGCTGGTCGAGGGTGGCGAGCGCGCCCATCCGCACGTCCGGGTCGGCCGGGTTCCCGACGGTCACCCGCGCCAGCCGCTCCCGGACGGCCTCGGTGACGTCGTCGAGGAGCGCGGCGGGGACGAGCGCGCGCCGGATCGCGGTGCACTTCTGCCCGGCCTTGACGGTCATCTCCGCGACGAGCTGCTTGACGTACAGGTCGAACTCGGCGGTGCCGGGCGCGGCGTCGGGGCCGAGGACCGAGCAGTTCAGCGAGTCGGCCTCGGCGTTGAAGCGGACCGCGTTGCCGACGATCGCCGGGTGCGTGCGCAGCAGCCTCGCCGTCGAGGCCGAGCCGGTGAACGCCACGACGTCCTGCTCGGTGACGTGGTCGAGCAGGTCGCGCGGGTCGCCGCAGACCATCTGCACGCTGCCCTCCGGCAGCAGCCCCGACTCGACGATCAGCTCGACCAGCCGGGCGGTCAGGAACGCGGTCTGGCTCGCGGGCTTGATCAGGCTCGGCATGCCGGCGAGGAACGCGGGCGCGAGCTTCTCCAGCGGCCCCCAGACCGGGAAGTTGAAGGCGTTGATCTGCACCGCGACGCCGTGGGACGGCGTGCACAGGTGCTGCCCGACGAACGTGCCGCCCTTGCCGAGCGGCTCGACGGCGCCCTCCACCAGGACCGTGTCGTTCGGCAGCTCGCGCTTGCCCTTGCTCGCGTAGCCGAACAGCACCCCGATGCCGCCGTCGACGTCGAACTTCGAGTCGCCGAGCGTCGCGCCCGTCCGCGCGGACAGCGCGTACAGCTCCTCGGAGTGCTCCCGCAGATGGGACGCCAGCGCCTTCAGCAAGGCGGCGCGCTGGTGGAAGGTCAGCTCCCGCAGCACCGGCCCGCCGACCGTCCGCCCGTACCGCAGGGCACCGCCCATGTCGATCCCCGCGGAGGAGATCCGGGCGACCTCCTCTCCGGTGACGGCGTCGTGCAACGGCGTCCCCTCGTCCTCGGGGGCACGCCAGGAACCCGACACGTAGCTGCGCAGCACGACCACAGGGACCTCCTTGTCCACATCTAGGTTCTTCCTGCCACGAACGGCGTCCGTTCACGCCCTACAGACATGACAGCCCACGGAGGTTTCTTTGTCGACATGCCGCCTTACGGGAAGGGACGATTCCGTTCTACGGTGCGCGGCCGGACCGCCCGGTCGGACGGCCCGGTCACCTCTCGACCACGAGCCGGTCGCCGGCGCTCGAGACGGACACGGCGACCGGCGCGCCGTGCCCGCCGGGGAAGGCGACGGCGACGCGCCCCGGCCCCCGCCGCTCCCAGCGGCCCTCGCGCTCGGCGAGGCGGTCGTCGGGAGCGGGCCGGTGCTCGGTGAGGGTGCCGTCCGCGCGGAACTCCAGGCGCCGCCGCGGCCGGCGGGCCGGAGGGAGCGGGTGGCCTTCCGGCCTGTACACCGCCTCGGCCGGGGTGTCCTCCTCGAAGGCGTGCACCCATGTGCCCGCGACGGGCGCCGGCGTGCCGTTCATGCCGCCTCCTCCGGCGTCCGGCCGGTCATCCGCCGAAGCGGTGGCCGACGAGGTCGAGCGCGTCGTGGAGGTCGGTGAGGGCCTCCCTGGTCAGCCGCTCGGTGTCGTGGAGCAGCCGTTCGACGTCGCTGTCCTGCGCGACGAAGCCCTGCGCGCCGGCCTCCGCGGGCCGGGTCGCGGGAGCCGGCGCGGGAGCCGCGGCGGCGGGCGCCGCGGGCGCGGCCTGGTGCGCCACGAGGAACGAGGCGCGGGTCCCCTCCAGGCAGGCGTCGACCCGCGCGCGCTGGCCGTTGGTGAACATGAACATGCAGTCGTCGTCGACGTAGTCCATGTAGTTCATGAACATGTCGCCGTTCGGCCCGTTGTTGCAGGTGACGTGCGGGAACGCGGGCTTGCCGGTGTTGGAGTCGGCCTGGTTCGGCGTGTCGGCGACGCGGTCGCCGTTGCTGCACGCGCCGTCGTCGTCGCCCCAGATGTGGAACAGGTCGAGCCAGTGCCCGATCTCGTGGGTCGCGGTGCGGCCGCCGTTGTACGGTGCCGCGGCGGTGCCGGTCGTCCCGAACGCCGAGTGCAGGATGACGACGCCGTCGGTCTGCGGCGGGCCGCCGGGGAACTGCGCATAGCCCAGCAGACCGTCGCCGAGCTGGCACACCCACAGGTTGAGGTACTGGTCGCTCGGCCAGGGGTCGGCGCCGCCGCTGGAGGCCGCCTTCACCGCGTCGTGGGAGTCGAACCCGGCGCGGTCCGTCTCGACCCTGACGATCCCGTCCGTCGGGGCGCCGTGCGGGTCCACGGTCGCGAGCGCGAACTCGACCTCGATGTCGGCCACCAAGGGCTTCCACACGTCCGGCACCCGGGACACGTCGGGGTTGGCGGCGCGGAAGTCCCTGTTGAGGACGTCGATCTGGCTGCGGATCTGCGCCTCGCCGATGTTCTGCGCGGGGGTGCTCGGATTGTGCACCACGTGGACGACGACAGGGATGGCGACCACGCCGCTGCGCACGGAGGCGCGGCGGCCGGTCTCGTACTGCAGAGCCCGGTTCTCGATGCGCGCGCGCTGGGCCCGGTAGGTCATGCTCTCGTTCAGCAGCCTGCGGTGGACGTGCATCGCTCCGCACAGGTCGCGCGACGGGGCCGGGAAGGGGTTGTACTCGGTCATAGTGGGTCCTCTCGGATCTCGCGGCCGAGGCCCGCCTCCGCAGCGCGGGCCGCCCGTGCCGTGTCGGGAGCCCTACCAACCCCCGCCGGCCCCCTAAGCTCGAAAAGCCGCAAACTTGGATTAAACCCCCATAAGCCCACATTCCACCCGCCATTCACGAACAACGCAGAACGAAGTTACAGATCTTGATGATCTGTTCCCCGGTTCACTACGCTGCGCGCATGCCCACGCTCTCCCGCGTCTCCGCCGAGCTGACCGGCCTGCGCGCCGCCGCCCGCGCGGGGATGATCGGCCCGATGCCGCCGGCCGCGCTGCTGGCGACGGCGCGCGCCCTGCGCGCCTACGGGCCGCTCGGCGCCGCCACCTCCCTGCCCGCCCACCGCTTCCCCGACCGCGTCGGCCTCGTCGACGAGCGGGGCCCGCTGACGTTCGCGGAGCTGGAACGGCGGTGCAACGCCCTCGCCAACGCGTGGCGCGAGCGCGGCGTCGGCGCGGACTCCACCGTCGGCATCCTGTGCCGCAACCACCGGGGCCTGCTCGAGGCGATGTCGGCGGCGGCCAAGACCGGCGCGTCCGTGCTCTTCCTCAACACCGACTTCGCCGCGCCGCAGCTGCGCGACGCCGTGTCCCGCGAGGGCGTGACCGTCCTCGTGCACGACGAGGAGTTCGCCGGGGTCGTCGAGGGCCTCGACGTCCCGCGCCACACCGACGCCGACCTCGACGGCCTCATCGCCGAAGGCGGCACCGCTCCCCCGCCCGCGCCGTCCCGGCACGGCTCCATGGTGATCCTCACCAGCGGGACGTCCGGCCGCCCCAAGGGCGCGCCGCGCTCGCAGTCGCCGTCGATGGCGCTGCCCGGCGGCATCCTGTCGAAGGTGCCGCTCCGCGGCCGCGAGGCGATGTTCGTCGGCCCGCCGCTGTTCCACGGGTTCGGGCTGACCTGCGCCGTCCTCGCGCTCGGGCTCGGCTCCACCCTCGTGCTGCGCCGCCGCTTCGACGCCGCGGAGGTCCTGGCCGACGTCGCCGACCACGGCTGCACGTCGCTGATCGCCGTCCCGGTGATGCTGAACCGGCTGCTCGCCTCCCCCGCCCTCGACGCCCGCGACCTGTCCCGGCTCAAGGTGATCCTGACGGGCGGGGCGCGGCTGGACCCGGACCTCGCCCGCCGCACCGCCGAGGCGTTCGGCCCCGTCCTCCACAACTTCTACGGCTCCACCGAGGCGTCCTGCATCGCCATCGCCACCCCCGGCGACCTCGCCGCCGCGCCCGGCTGCGTCGGCCGCCCGCCCGCGGGCACGACCGTGGCGATCCTCGGCGACGACGACCGCCCGGTCGCCCCCGGCGCGACCGGGCGGATCTTCGTCGACTCGCCCGCCCGGTTCGGCGGCTACACCGGCGGGGGCGGCAAGGAGGAGGTCGGCGGGCTGATGGCCGTCGGCGACCTCGGCCACCTGGACGAGGGCGGCCGGCTGCACGTGGACGGCCGCGCCGACGACATGATCGTCTCCGGCGGGGAGAACGTCCACCCGGGCGAGGTCGAGGACCTGCTGGCCGCCCATCCCGCCATCGCCGAGGCCGCCGTCGTCGGCGTCCCCGACGAGGAGTTCGGCCAGCGGCTGCGCGCCTTCGTCGTCGCCGGCGGCCTCGGCGAGGACGACGTGAAGAAGCACGTCGCCGCCAACCTCGCCCGCCACAAGGTGCCCCGCGAGGTCGTGTTCCTCGACGCCCTCCCCCGCAACCCCGCCGGCAAGGTCCTCAAGCACGCCCTCCCCGAGCCCTAGCCCGCCGCGCGGCGCAGCGCGGCCGTCCCCGCGAGCATCGAGGCCGCCCCGGCCAGCACGATCAGCGCCGCCACCAGCACGGTCACCGGAACGCCCAGCGCGGACGAGGCGGCGCCGAAGGCGAGCGGCGCGACCGCGGCGCCGCCGAACAGCCCGATCTGCACCGTCGCGCCGGCCCGCTCGCCCTGCCCCGGCAGCAGCCGCATCACCGCCGCGAGCAGCAGGCCCGTCCAGCCCCAGCCCCCGGCGACGGCGAGCAGCGCGCCCGCGACGAACGCGGCGGGGCCGCCCGCGGCGACCAGGGCCAGGCCGGCCGCGCCGCTCAGCATCATCGCGGTGACCAGCACCGGATTGCGGCGCGGCGCCCGGTCGGCGAGCCCGCCGGCGGCGAGCCGCACGGCGACGGCGACGACCCCGGCCAGCGACTGCATCAGCCCGGCGAGCCCGGTCGACAGCCCGGAGTGGGTGCCGAGCTGCACGAAGAACGACGCGGCGGCGTTCGAGCCGACCGTGGCGAGGCCGGCGGCGAGCGTCCACAGCACGAGCGTCCGGCCGGCCCGCGCGGGCCCGTCCGCCGCGCGCCTCGGCGCGGGACCGGCCCGGCCCGTCCCGGCCAGGAACGCCGCCGGGATCGCGACGGCGGGCAGGACGGCGCCGAGCAGCAGCGCCGTCCGCCAGCCGAGCGGGCCGGCGGCGAACCCGGCGAGCAGCCCCGGCACGAGCGGCGCGGCACCGAGCGCGGATGGGAGTCGAGGGCGCCGCCGCCGGAGCCGCCGTGCTGATCCTC
>NZ_JBEPCJ010000140.1:0-19119 GCF_040299565.1 Spirillospora sp. NPDC000708 | reverse complement strand
CGGGGGGGGCCGGGGGCCCCCCCGCAACGGCCGCCCCCCCCGCCCCACCCCCCCCCCCCCCCCCCAGAAACACCAAAAACCCCCCCCCCGCGGGGGCCGCCCCCACGGGGCGGGCCCGCCCGGCCCCCCCCCCCCCCCCGGGACCCTTACCGGTGGCTACTCCGCGTACGGCTGGTCCTTGCCCTCGGCGCTGTAGGCCAGGCTCCAGATGTAGCCGTCCGGGTCCGCGAAGGTGCCGCCGTACCCGCCCCACGGCAGCGCGCCGGCGGGCTTGAGGACGGTGGCGCCGGCCTTCTCGGCCTCCGACATGACCTCGTCGACCCGCGCCTCGCTGCGGACGACGTAGGTGAGGACCAGCCCGCTGAAGCCGCTGCCCTCCGGGCTCGTGCCCACCTGCTCGGCCAGGCCCTCGCGGCCGTAGAAGCCGACGGGCGAGGCCCCGTCCGACTCGAAGAACACCGAGATGCCCCAGTCGTCCTTGATCTTCCAGCCGAGTCCCTCGGTGTAGAAACGCTTGGCCCGGTCCATGTCCTGGACGCCGAGGAGGATCGAGCTGACGTGCGCCTTCATGCCTGTTCTCCCTTGTGTTCGCGTCGGCGGCGACCGCCGCGGACCGGCCGGTCGGACGTCCGGACGTCACATCGGCGCGGTCCCGCCGGTCAATCGGTATGACAGGTCCCGACGGAGGAACGTGACGAATGGTCCAGCAGGATTGGCTGAGCGAGCAGTTCACCGAGCATCAGGACCGGCTGCGCGCGGTGGCGTACCGGATGCTCGGCTCGGCCGGCGAGGCCGAGGACGCCGTGCAGGAGGCGTGGCTGCGGGTCGGCCGCGCCGACACCGGCGGGGTGGAGAACCCGGCCGGGTGGCTGACCACGGTCGTCGCCCGCGTCTGCCTGAACATGCTCGAAGCGCGCCGGGCGCGGCGCGAGGAGTCGGCCGGGGCGCTGCCGCCCGAGCCGGCCGCGCCGCGGCCGGGCGCCCGGCCGGCCGTGCACGACCACCCCGAGGACGAGGCGCTGCTGGCCGACTCGGTCGGCGTCGCGCTGACCGTGGTGCTGGACACGCTGGCGCCCGCCGAGCGGCTCGCGTTCGTCCTGCACGACGTGTTCGCCGTGCCGTTCGGGGAGATCGGCCCCGTCATCGACCGCTCCCCGGTGGCGGCCCGGCAGCTCGCCAGCCGGGCCCGGCGGCGGGTGCAGGGGGCGGCCGAGGCGTCCGCCGCCGCCCGGTCCACGAAGAAGGAGATCGTCGCGGCGTTCCTGGCCGCCTCCCGCGCCGGGGACTTCACCGCGCTGCTGGAGCTGCTCGACCCGGACGCCGTGGTCAGCGAGATCCGCGGCGCCCGCGAGGTGGCGGCGTTCTTCGCCGGACGGGCCCAGGGCGCCCGGCTCGCCCTCGTCGACGGCGTCCCCGCGGCGGTCTGGACCCGCCACGGCCGGGCCATGGCCCTGTTCTCGTTCACCGTCGCCGACGGAAGGATCACGCGCATCGCCATCGACGGCGACCCGGACCGGCTCCGCGACCTCGACATCGTCTACCTGCGCGCCAACGGCACGGAACGGGAATGAAGCGGTCCGCGGCGGGCCGCCGCCTCGCCGGCCTCCGGTTCTGGCCTGCGACCTTGGTCGGGGCCGTCCGGCGTCTCAGCCTAAAGTCGCATTTGCAGGACCCGACGTGCGGCCGATGCCTCCCGTTTCGTGGCTCCTTAGCCTGGTCACAGGAAGTAAGGGACGCACCACCAAGGGCGGGCACATGTTCAGGTCACGGCGAATGCGCAAGAACGAGGCGTGGGAAGGCGTCGTCACCGCCAAGTCCCGCAACATGCCGGACGGGTCGAATCTCTACCACTATCTCGAGGTCGCCTTCACCGACGGCAAGACCAAGAAGATCCGCGTCAAGGGGTCGCTCTGGGACTCGCTGCGCGCCGGCGACCGGATCGTCAAGCACCCCGGCTCCGACCCGGCGAAGAAGTAGCGGAACAGGCCCTCACCTGGTGCTATACATCGTCCCAGGCGGCCGCGCTCATCTTCCAGCCGCTGGGTGTGCGGATGAACTGGGTCGTCTGGCGGCCGGCGCCTTCGAACCATTCGCCGTCGCGGTAACCGGACTTGCCGTATTCGCTGAACCGCTGCGCGATCGAACCGAAGATCTCGGTCCGCTCGGAGACCTCCCATTCGGAGAACTCGGTCAGCGTCCCGTCGGTGAGCATCCTTTCGCGCGGGGCGATGAACGTCTCGAGGTCGTAGATCACGGTCTCGCCCCCGACGTTCTTGATGATCAGACCCTCCGGGATGAACACCTCGCGGACGACGGCGAGGTCCGGCCCCGTGCCGCCGGTGTTGCCGAACGCGCCGAAGAGCGCGCGCATCAGCCCGTCGAGCTCGGCCTTGACGTCGGTGCCCAAGGGGACCTCCTCATTTCAATAACGTCTGTTATGTGAATGTACTCTGGCGGCATGCCGCGCCACAAGGGAGATCATGAGGCCCGGCGCCGGGACGTGTCCGCGGCGGTGTGGCGGGTGCTGGCCGCGCAGGGGTTCGGCGGCCTGACGCTGCGGGCGGTGGCCACCGAGATGGGCGCGACGACCGGCCTGCTCACGCACTACTTCCCGAGCAAGAGGGACCTGGTCGCGCACGCGCTGACGCTCTTGGACGAGCGCAGGACGGCGACCCGGAGGGACGACACCGGGCCCGGCGGCCTCGCCGCGCTGCGCGCGCTGCTGCTGGACATCCTGCCGTCCACGCCGCAGGCCGCCGCCGACAACCGCATCTGGGTCGGTTCGTGGGACGCCGCGTTGGCGGATCCCGGCTTGGCCGCCGGGCATGCGGACCGCTACGCGCGCTCGCGCGAGCGGATCCGGCACCAGGTGAGGGAAGCGCAACGCCTCGGCGAGTTGCCGTCCGCCGACGCGGACGATCTCGCGGCGGCGATCCTGTCGTTCACGCTCGGCCTCGTCGTGCAGGCCCTGTTCAGCCCCCAGGAGTTCCCGCCCGAGCGGCAGATCCGGATCCTGGACGGCTACCTCGCCGCGCTCGCCGCCCCGGCCGGAAGCGATCCCGCCGGACCGGACGATGCCGAGCGCGGAACCGCCGCACCGGAGCGGTGACCTCGACGCGCCTCGTCCCGCATCCGAGCGCGAGCGAACTCTCGGGTGAACAGGGCGAAGGCCCGGCGTGCGCGTCCGACCGTCCCCTGGCGAATGGACGACTTCTATGGGGAAACTGAGTGCGTGGCGCCTGAGTTGAACTTGATACCAGCCCCGGACCGGGTCGAACGGACCGGAGGAGCCGGTCCTTTCAGCGGGGATGTGCGTACCGACGTCGATCCGTCGCTGGGGCCGGAGGCGTACCGGCTCACCGTGTCGGCCGACGGCGCCGAGATCCTGGGCGGTGATGAGGCGGGCGTCTTCTGGGGGCGCCAGACCTTGCGTCAGATGCTGGGGCCGGAGGCTTTTCGCCGCGCTCCAAGCGCGCGCGGGCCGGTCATGGTGCCGTACGTGACCATCGAGGACCGGCCGCGTTTCGCTTGGCGAGGCTTCATGCTCGACGTCGCGCGGCACTTCCTGCCCAAGGACGATGTGCTGCGCTACGTCGACCTGCTGGCCGCCCACAAGCTGAACGTGCTGCACCTGCATCTCACCGACGACCAGGGGTGGCGCGCCGAGATCCGCCGCCACCCCCGGCTGACCGAGATCGGCGCCTGGCGGCGGCGCACCCGCCTGGGCTGGGGGGAGCCGGCGCTGTGGGACGAGCGCCCGCACGGCGGCTTCTACACCCAGGACGATCTGCGCGAGATCGTCGCGTACGCGGCGGAGCGGCACGTCACCGTCGTGCCCGAGATCGACCTTCCCGGCCATTCCCAGGCCGCCATCGCCGCCTACCCCGAACTGGGCAACGACGACGTCGTCGACACCGCCGCGCTGGAGGTGGGGACCGGCTGGGGCACCACCCGCAACGTGCTGGCCCCCACCGACGCCGTGATCCGCTTCTATGAGGACGTCCTGGAAGAGGTACTGGCGATCTTTCCGGGCCGGTTCGTCCACATCGGCGGCGACGAATGCCTCAAGGACCAGTGGCGCGAGTCGCCCAGGGCCCAGGCCCGCATCCGGGAACTCGGGCTCCGGAACGAAGAGGATCTCCAATCGTGGATGATCCGCCACTTCGCCTCCTGGCTCGCCGCGCGGGGGCGGCGCCTCATCGGCTGGGACGAGATCCTGGAGGGCGGCCTGGCGGACGGCGCCGCCGTCATGTGCTGGCGGTGGTACTCGGGCGGGATCGCCGCCGCGGAGGCCGGCCACAGCGTGGTGATGTGCCCGCAGCAGGAGGTCTACCTCGACCACGCCCAGGCCCACGGCCCCGAGGAGCCCGTGCCGTTCGGATGGGTCCACACGCTCGAGGACGTCTACCGGTTCGAACCCGTACCGCCCCGGCTGACCGGCACGCCCCACGCGGACAACATCATCGGTGCGCAGGCCAACCTGTGGACCGAGGTCGTCGAGAACCGCGGCCGGGTGGACTACCAGGCGTTCCCCCGCCTCGTCGCGTTCGCCGAAGTGGCCTGGTCGCGGCTACCGGGCCCGGACGAGCGCGACTTCGAGGACTTCGAGCGCCGGATGAACCGAGCGCACTACGCCCGCCTGGACGCGCTGGGCGTCGGGTACCGCCCGCCCGGCGGCCCGCACCCCTGGCAGCGGCGTCCCGGCATCCCGGGACGGATGCACAGCAAACCGCGCAAGACCTGGCGGATGGCGAACTGACCCCTCAGCGCCCGCCGTGCTGGTGCTGCTCGGGCAGGCGGCTTTCCGGGTGCACCCACAGCAGGACGTTGCCCGGCCGCCCGCCTTCCGTCTCCTCCCACTCCCGGCGGAAGAACGCGAGGATCTCCCGGTCCGAGTAGCGCAGGCTGAAATGGGTCAGGACGAACAGGGTCCGCGGATGAGCCTCGATCACCGGCCTGAGCCGGCTCCACACCGTGTGCCCGACCCGGTTCGCGCGGTCTGATTCGGCGTCGTCCAGGAACGTGCACTCGGTGATGACGACCGGATAATCGAAGAGCCACGGATTCCGCTCGAACACGTTCACATGCGTGTCGCCGAGGAACGCGAACAGCGGCCGGTCGACCACCCCGTCGACCTCGACGCCGTCCTTGCGCCGCCGGGCCATGATCTGCCCGAATTCCTTGCCCCGCCCCTCCTCCGCGAGGGACCGCCGCAGCTCTTCGAACTCCGGCAGCAGCGCCTTGCGGCGCTCCGAGAACGCATATCCCACACAGGGCACCTTGTGCTCGCACTCCACGACCCGCACGTGGTGCCCGCGGCGCCCGAAGACGAACTCATCGCCCTGCCGCACGCCGTGCAGGCGATGGCCTCCCGCCAGCGTCGGGTCGAATCCCGGCCCGTGGTTCAGTTCGGCGGACGCACGCAGGTAGGACTCCACGTTGGACACCGCCTCAGCGGGCAGGTAGATGTCCACGCCGGACGCCTTGGACGCCAGGAAATCCAGATCCTTGGAGTGATCGTGGTGCGTGTGCGTCAGGAAGACCGTGTCCACCTGCCGCCCTTCGCAAAGCCCCGCGTCGAGGCTGCACCGCAGCTCGGGGATGTGGAAGAAGGTCTTGTCGTTCGCGCGGGAGTAGCCGGTGAGCGTCAGCTCGGCGCCGGGAATCCGCCATGTCTTCCACTGCCGGAAGGGGTGCCCCCGCTCAAGCGGCTCAGGGTGCTCGGGCAGTAGCTCCGGGACCCGCGTCATCGAGAGCGCCTTTCCGTGAGCAGTCGTGGACGGCGCTTCCCCGCCGCGGTCGAACGTCCGCAATCGTAATGGCCGACCCGCCCCCGAGCGCACTGATTTAATGCCCACGAAGAAGAGCCCGGCCCGAGGTGCATCTCCCGAGCCGGGCCCTTCACATCCCCGACTAGCCGCAGTGCACCTTCGTCGCGCCGCCCTGGTAGTAGACCGAGCCCCTCTTCAGCGACCCCACGACCGTGATGCAGCGGCCCTTGGCCCAGATCTTCACCGGCCCGGCGTAGGACTTGAAGTTCTGGTTCTTGCCGAAGCCGTCGACGACGGTCTTCTCCGGCGCGTGGTTCTTCTTGTCGTACCTGGCGAGCAGCACGGTGATGTGCGACGCGCCCGATCCGCTGGCGCGGACGATGGCGCAGTTCTTCCCGTTGCCGGCGTTGTAGTAGAGGTCGGCGTAGCCGCCGACCTTCTTGCCGTGCTTGATCGGGAAGTGGTTCTTGCCCTTGAGGTAGCGGTATCCCGCGCCGCACGAGCCGGTCGCGGCGTCCGCCGGAGCGGCCACCGCGGCGACCCCGGCGCCGGCGATGCTCGCCGCCAGGACGGTAGTGGTGATCTTCGCCATCAGTCGCATCTTTTGACCCCTCGCCATGGCCGGACCGAAGCCCGGCCCTCTATGTCCAGGACAGACAGTCCCGGGGGCGGAGCAGGGTGCAAGAACGGATCGGAGCCTTCACACGAGCTCTACGGCATCGTCGCCTTGTCAGCCGCCAAGCTTCACGAGCAGCGAGCGCAGGTGAGGTGCCGCGGCGTTCTCCTGGCCGCGCTTCACCCACGCCGCGATGTGTTCGCTGACCAGCTCGGCGAGGCTCGCGCGCTCGTCGTCGCTGAGCTCGACCGTGGTCGTGGTGCTGGTCCGGCAGTCGTAAGCGGCGAAAAGGATGTCCCCGACCGCCTGCTCGGCGGCAGAGGGCTTGCGGTTGCGCTGAGCATGCCAAGCGACGCTGTTATTGACGACGCCCCAGCCGTACAGGGCCTCGTAGTTGGTGAGCTCGAGCCTCATGGGGGCCGTTACCTCTCACTACAAAGGTGTAGCCATACCCTATGCAGGCACTCTACGCAGGTGCGACCACACCGACCGGCCGCACGACCCGCCCGCCTGGAGCCGCCCCCGAAGGACAAAACGCCCGCCGGAAGAACTCCGCGGGCGTTTCAGCTAGATCCCGACCCTGCACCGGATCAGCGGAATCCGCCGAGGTCGCGCCGGGGCATCGTCGCTCTCCCCGGCCCTGGCAGCAAGAGGGCCGGTCGTAGCGCACGGCGCGCCGCCGTGGTTGCTCCCATGCCGTCCCGCCCTGCGACAGAGTCGTCTTTCGGGACAGTCCCCTTCCAGCGGGTCATCGCCACCCTCGCCAATCCGAAAGCTGAGACCGCCACCTCCGCAGCGTTCAGCCCGACCGGCAGGCCGCCGGCCGGTGGCGGTTCGGACGGCCGCATCCACGTGTGGCGGCCGCATTTAAGAGCCATATATATGCCTATTTATCTCGTCATACTATTTTGTCCGATCGGGTCTCCCCTGGGCGGGCGAGAGGATGTTTGGGGTGGGGTTGCCGTGGTATCGCGATTTTGATCGCATCAGATTTGACAGAGCAAAGGAGCTTTATGCGGCACAAAGGGGTAATTGCGCTGATCTTGGCGGTTGCCACGATGCTGGCCGGCACTGGACGGGCCACCGCGGACGGGAGAAGCCATCACTGGGGCATGGACCACGCGCGCGCGGTCTTCGTCCAGACGAACAAGCCCAAGTCCGCCGGTGGCAACACGATCCGGGTGTTCAAGCGGGCCGACAACGGGAGGCTCAAGGCGGCCGGGGAGTTCAAGACCGGCGGGAACGGCGGTGCCGTTGCCGGCGCGCCGACCGATGCGTTGGCGTCCCAGGGCTCGCTTGTCTACGACGGCAGGCTGCTGTTCGCCGTGAACGCAGGCAGCAACACCGTCACCCTGTTCCGCGTCCGCGGGACCGAACTCGAGCGGCTCCAGGTGATCCGATCGGGCGGTCTGCTGCCGGTCGGCATCGCGGTACACCACGGCCTGGTCTACGTGCTCAACGCCGGCGGCGACGGGTCCGTACAGGGATTCCGCCTCGGACACGACCGGCTGCACCCGATCGCGGGAGCCCACCGCTCGCTGGACCTCGGAAATCCCGAGCGGCCGAACTTCCTGCTGTCCCCGGCCCAGGTGGGAGTCGACCCGCACGGCCGGTTCGTGCTGGTCACCACCAAGACCAACAACACCGTCCTGACCTTCCGGGTCGGCCATGGCGGCCGACTGGCGAGAAGGCCGGTCAGCACCGCGGACTCCAACGGGCCGTTTGCGTTCACCTTCGACACGCGGCGCACGCTGCTCCTCGTCGGGGCCGTGACCAACACCCTGACCCGCCACCGACTCGACCGCGGCGGCTCGCTCCGCCGGATCGGCGCGCCGGTGCCGAACGGGCAGCAGGCCTCGTGCTGGATCCAGCGCGTTGGGAAGTTCTATTACGTCGCCAACACCGCCAGCTCCACGGTCAGCTCCTACCGCGTGAAGAACGGAAAGCCCGTCCTGCTCAACGGGACGGCCGCGACCATCCCCGGCGGCGGAACCATCGACATGACCGCGAGCGGTCGATTCCTCTACGTACAGAACGCGACCGCGGGCAACGTGCAGGGCTACGCCGTGAATGGCGACGGATCCCTGAGGCTGGTCACCACGGCCACCGGCCTGCCGCGATTCGCCAACGGCATCGGAATGGAGGGAATCGCGGCATCCTGACGCCGCCCCGGCCGGTCCCGGCGGCATCGACCGGGACCGGCCGGGCGGCATGCGGCCGTTGCTCTGCCTGCGGCGCCGATGGCGGGGCCATCTCCCCGCGGCTCGCTCTCCCGGCCCTGGCCAGCGAGGCCGACTTCGCCGCCACCGTCCGCGCGTGCCAGCGGAGCTTCGCTGACTGACGCGAGGCGGTGCCGAGGCTCTGCTGCCGCGTCCGGCCCGGAAAAGCTCACATCAGGCGCCGCGGTCGTTGCGCCCGCCATGCCGGCGGACGGTTGGGTGGCACCGCGACCAGGCGAATCCGGGGACCTGAACCCCCACGGCGCTGACCTGCGCCTTCATCGCTCGCCGGATCCAGCCCCCTGACCTCGCAGCCCTCGCCTTCACCGACCGGTAGGGCTGCAACCCTCCGACCTGTGACCTGGTCTTCATCCCGTGCTCGCCGATGCGGGAGCACGAGATGAGGGGAGGGCCTTCAGGACGCATGAAGGGCCCTCTTCATCGCCGTTGTCTTCGCTCAAGTGATGAAGACACGGGTGACCTTGCCGACTGCTCGCGGTGGACCCATTCGGCGCGGTTCGGTGCCGAATGGGTCAGGCCTTTTCCGCTGACGACGGGCCGGTGTGGCCGCCGTAGGTGGCGATCTTGTATTCGGTCGCCGCCAGCGACAGGGTCAGCTCCTTGAGCTGCCGGCGGATGGTGTCGCGGTGTTCGAGCAGTAGGTCGAGGCGTTCGGGGACGGTGTCGTCGCCCTCGTCGGCCAGCCGCATGTAGTGCTGAAGGTCGCGCATGGCCATCCCGGACAGGCGCATGCGGGTCAGAAACACCAGTCTCCGTACCGCCCGCGCGTCGTAGCTGCGGTGGCCGCTGGCGTCGCGGCCCACCTCGACCAGCCCGATCCGCTCGTAGTAGCGCAGCGTGTGCGGCGACATGTCGAGCAGGTCGGCGACCTGCGTGATGGTCATGGGGTCGGTGGCGGCGCTGACGTCGACGAGGCGGTGGATCACCTCGACCGACATCGGGCCGTCGACCTCGTCGAGGGCGGCGAGCGCCCTCGACATCAGATCGTCCGTGGCCATGGCTGCACTCTAGATCGGCCGGGCGGATGCGGTGGCGCCGGGGAAGTCTGCGGCACGCGCGGCAGGGGCCCAGCGTTCGAGCTCCTCCAGGTTCTGCCGGTAGGACCTTCCGATGCGCTCGACCGCCTCACGCCCGAGCGGAAGGCGCAGCGGCAGCTCGTCCCCGGCGACCAGGTCCACGATGATCTCCGCGGCCCGTACCGGATCGCCCTCCTGAATCCCGTCGGCGCTCGCCATGTCGTTGCGGACGGCCCCCAGCAGCCCGGTGTACGCGGCGCTGGCGTCGGCGACCCCGAGCACGTCGGGCGCGTTGAACGAGGTGCGGAACCGGCTCGGCTCGACGATCATCACCCGGACCCCGAACGGCGCGACCTCGCCGGCCAGTGCCTCCGACCAGCCTTCGAGCGCGAACTTGCCGGCCGAGTACGCGCCGACACCGGGGAAGGAGATGCGCCCGCCCTGGCTGCTCATCTGCACGATCGTGCCCGATCCCTGCTCGCGAAAGTACGGCAGGGCGGCCCGCACGAGCGCCGCCGGACCCAGCAGGTGCAGCTCCAAGGACGCACGAAGCTCCTCCTCGCCGACCTCCTCGGCCGCGCCGACGACCCCGCGGCCTGCGTTGTTCACCAGCACGTCCACCCGATCGAACCGGTCGACCGCCGACCTTACGACGTCCCCGGCGGGCCCGGTGTCACGCACGTCGAGTTCGGCGACCAGCACCTGGTCGCGGTGGGCGTCCGCGAGGTCGGCCACCGACCCGGGCCGCCGCACGGCCAGGACCACGTTGTCGCCCCGCCCGACCACGCGCTCGGCGATGGCACGGCCGAAGCCCGCCGACGCGCCGGTGATGATCCATGTCCGCTGAGTCCCTGGTTGAGATGTCATGCCGGTGACGTTAGGAGTTCGAGCGCGCTCGAACGCAAGCGCGTCGTCCGCCGCCGCTCGTCGACGGTCCGCCTGCCGATGCGTTCACCGCCCCGGTCAGCCTGCCGAGCCGTACGTCGCCTCTTGGGGAGGAACTCGTCGGTGAACGGCTCCTCGACAGCAATTGCCGTCATCACCGCGTCGCTCAGCGACCGGCTCTGATGGTCACGGTGGGCCCGAGGTGACTGGCCCGGAAGCCGAAGGGAGACCGCACGGGCTCGCGGCCTAAGGGCGGACAGAAGCCGCAGCCGATCCGGCCTCGGTGCCTTGAACCGGAGAGGAGGGAGTGGGCAGCGCAGCACGGTCGAGACGTGGGCGAGTCGCTCGGCAGGATCCAGCTGCTCCCGCTGCCGCGGCATGAAGGAAGAACGCGTGGTCGAAGTGTTTCGTGGTCGGCTGTTGTCCGAGTCGTGGAGTGAGGTCGAGCCCACCGACCCGTGGACCACCAACCGGATCGAGGTCTACGAAGTGCGCGATGACGGTTCGGTCGTGCAACATTGAGTAACAGGCACTGGCACGCAGACCAGGCGCCTTGGTCGTTCGCGGATGCGAGCGCGGCGGAGGTGGGGGCGAGCGTCCGCAGATGGTCGGCCAGGTCGTGCTCGGACACCGTTGCGTCGTCCAGTGCCGCGGTGAACGCGGTGCAGGCATCGAGGACGCCGTCGGGTACCCACTTGCCGCTGGGGGCGTGGGTGATGGAGCCGGTATCGGTGTGCAGGTGCGTCAGTCCGGCAGCCAGTGCAGCTCGTGCGCCAGGGTTTTGGCGACGGCACGGATGCGGCGTTGCAGTGGCGACTGCTCGCGTGGGAGGACCAGGTGGATCGTCAGGCTGGGCGCGCCCCGCAGCGGTCGCCAGGTGAGACCGGCCGGTTGTGCCGTGGCCGCGGCTTCTCCGGCCGGGGCGAGGGTGACCCCGTCGCGCAGGTCGCGCTGAGACATGTCGAAAGAGACCGCGGGCGTGTGCAATCGGGGGTGTGGTCGGGTGTCTTGGAACAGTGCGGACAGCTGATCGTGGATCACCGGGTTGGCCGCACGGTCCGGGAGCCGCAGCGGATACGCGGCCGCGTCGGCGATCTCGATCTCCGGGTGTTCGGCCAGCGGATGGTGCTGCGCCAGCTGGACCCCGACGCGCTGACGCCGCAGCAGGAACCGGCGCACGCCGCGGCCCGGCTGTTCACCGCGGGTGATCCCGGCATCGATGCGGCCGTCGGCGACCGCCGGGGAGATCTCCGGTGTCGCCATCGGGACCGCGCCGACCTCGAGTCCGCTGCTACCGCGAATCAGCCTGTCCACCAGGGCCGGTACCGTCTCGGCCCCGGTGCTGAGGCTGTATCCGATGCGCAGCGTGCCCAGTTCACCGGCCGCCGCGCTGCGGGCGGTCTCCCATGCCCGGTCCAACGCCGCCAGCGCGGGCGGCGCTGACTCCGCCAAAGCCGCACCGGCCGCGGTCAATACGACGCTACGCGTGTCGCGGACCAGCAGAGCCGTGCCGAGTTCCGCCTCCAATCGGCGCATCCGGGCGCTGAGCGCGGGCTGTGCGATACCGATCCGTGCGGCCGCGCGGGTGAAGTTCAACTCCTGCGCCAGCACCAGGAAGTACCGCAGGCTCACCGTGTCCGGCGCCACGTACCCTCCCCCGCCGATTGATAACGATCCGTTCTGAGTCTATCCCGCATCGGTCTTTCCCTCGATCGCATATCGAGCCCTAACCTGCGCATATGACGATTCGGCCGACCGCAGTACCCGTCGCCGGGATCGATCGCTCTAAGTGTCAATTCGAAGCCGGACGTGTCCGGCCGAACACAGGAGGTTTCCATGGCCAAGGGCTACTGGGTCAGTGTCTACCCGCCCATTTCCGACCCTGGGAGGCTGACTGCCTACGGCGAGCTGGCCCGTGCGGCTATCCAGGCTGGGGGCGGGCGCGTCCTGTCCCGTGGCGGTCGGGTCGTCGCACACGAGGCCGGAATCACGCAACGCGTCGTTCTGGTCGAGTTCGACAGCTTTGAACAGGCCGTCGCGGCATACGAGAGCGAGGCGTATCAGAAGGCGCTGGTGGCCCTTCCCGACGGCTTCGAGCGCGACTTCCGCATCATCGAAGGCAACGACTGACCGGCGAGCCCAGCCATCGCGGAGCATCCGTCACCGATACGCACATGGTGGCCGATCTCACCGTGGAGCCTGGTGGTGTTGTACCAGTCGGCGTACTCGGCGGTGGCCAGCTCGACACCGGTCAGGTTCTTCCACGGGCCACCCGGTTTGATCAGCTCGGTCTTGTAGCGCCCGATCGCCGACTCCATCAATGCGGTGTCCAGCGCGTCCAACACGAGCCGGGTCCGCTTGCTGGTCGCCGCTGCCCAGCCGACGACGGGGCGGGAGAAGATGTCGACCACGAACGCGACGTAGACGACGCCGGCCCAGGTGGCCAGGTGGCCACTTGGGTGAAGTCGGCGACCCAGCGGCGGTTCGGGCTGCGCGAGGGAGTCGCGGCGCAGCAGGTCGGCGGCCCGCTGGTGCCCGTCGTCGCGGACGGTGGTGCGGACCTTGCGGCCGCGGCGGGCACCGTGCAGGCCCAGCTCGCGCATCAACCGCTCGACCGTGCAACGCGCCACGACATCTCCCTCGCGCTGAACCTGCCGCCAGACCTTGCGTACACCCGGTAGTTGGCCTCAAAGATGCGGGTGATCTCGGTCTTGAGTCGTTCGTCACGGTCGGCCGAGGCCGGACGTGACTTAGCGGCGTAGTAGGTGGACGGTGCGATCTTGGCGCCGTGCTCGGACAGCACCGGGCAGATCGGCTCGACCCCGAACACCTTGCGGAACGCGTCGACGAACGCGATCAGTACCTGTGTGGCCGGTCGAGCTCGGCCGCGAAGAATGACCAACACCGACCGGCCCAAGCCGACGCCCGCCACCGGTGCGCGGTGGCCGCTGACCGTCTGGCTCTGTCCCGACGACACCACCGACCAGCCGTCCCGCCGCGACGGCCAGCAGTGTCCGGGGTCGGCGCACCGCGCCGACCAGATGCACCGCGGAATCGCCGACCACCTCGGCCAGGTCTCCCTGGTGATCGCGACACCACCGACGCCCGGCGCCACCGCGACCGACACCGGAACGAGAGCCCGCCGGGCCCGTGTCGCATGCCCGGCCTGCCTGTCCGACGTCCTGGTCAACAGCGCCTTCCAGGCCCGCTCGTTCCTGCCCGCCGCGTTCCGCCTGCTGCGCCCGGGCGGACACCTGGCGCTGAACGCCGGTGCCGACGCCGTCCAGGTCGCCAAGTGGATCAACGAGGCCGAACAGAAACGACAGCGGGTGGAAAGCGAGTTCCGTGCCGTGCCCACCGACCAGACGATCTCTCCGGATGTGGTGGCGGAGCTGCTGCGGCGGGCCGGTGACTTGGCCGACGCGGTCGTGCGCGCGCGCCCGGACGACAAGGCGGATCTCTACACCAAGCTCGGGCTCACGATGACGTACTACCCCGAGAAAAAACTTGTGGAAGCCAGGGTGGCCCCGGCTTCCACATGTGCAGATGGTTTGTGTCCGAGGGGGGACTTGAACCCCCATGCCCCGTGAAGGGCACTAGCACCTCAAGCTAGCGCGTCTGCCTATTCCGCCACCCGGACCGGTCGCAGGCCGCAGCGTGCTGCGGCGGGCTTCACCATACCAAAGGAGCCGAGTCGCGGCGAAGTCGATCGAGCGGGCACGATGGTGGGGTACGAGGACGGCTAGCGCGAAGGTGATCACTGTGGCCCACCAGCCGACCGCTGAGGACGAGGTCGTCGGGCTCTGCCAGGAGCTGATCCGGATCGACACGAGCAATCCGGGAGATCATTCGGGACCCGGCGAGCGGGTCGCGGCGGAGTACGTCGCGGAGAAGCTCGCGGAGGTGGGGCTGGAGGCGCGGATCCTCGAGTCGCACCCGGGCAGGGCGAGCGTGGTCGCGCGGATCGAGGGGGAGGATCCGGGGCGCGACGCCCTCCTGCTGCACGGGCACCTCGACGTGGTGCCGGCGCGGAGGGAGGACTGGACGCGGGACCCGTTCGGCGGGGAGATCGCGGACGGGTGCGTCTGGGGCCGCGGGGCCGTGGACATGAAGGACATGGACGCGATGATCCTCGCGGTCGCGCGGCAGCGGCTCCGGGAGGGGCGCAGGCCGCCGCGGGACGTGGTGCTCGCCTTCCTGGCGGACGAGGAGGCCGGCGGGAAGTGGGGCGCGCAGTGGCTCGTCGACGAGCATCCGGAGCTGTTCGAGGGGTGCACCGAGGCCGTCGGTGAGGTCGGCGGGTTCAGCCTGACCGTGCCGGGCGACAAGCGGATGTACCTGATCGAGACGGCGGAGAAGGGCATCGCGTGGATGAACCTGACCGCCAAGGGGACCGCCGGGCACGGGTCGATGGTGCATCCCGACAACGCCGTGACGGCGCTGGCGGCGGCCGTGGCGCGGCTCGGCGAGCACGAGTTCCCGGTGCGGCTCACGAAGACGGTGCGGGCGTTCCTGGAGCGGGCGTGCCTGGCGTACGGGGTCGAGTTCGATCCGGAGCACCCGGAGGAGGCCCTGGAGAAGATCGGCCCGCTGGCGCGGATGATCGGGGCGACGCTGCGGCACACGCTGAACCCGACCCGGCTGGACGCGGGGTACAAGACGAATGTGATTCCGCAGAGCGCGACGGCTCAGGTGGACGGGCGTTTCCTGCCGGGGTTCGAGGACGATTTCTTCGCGACGGTGGACGAACTTCTCGGGCCGGGCGTCGAGCGCGAATTCGTGCATCACGACCACGCGGTGGAGACCGAGTACGAGGGGGCGCTGGTCGCGGCGATGGAGGCGGCGCTGACCTCGGAGGACCCGGGTGCCCTGCCGGTCCCGTACTGCCTGAGCGGCGGGACGGACGCCAAGTCGTTCGCGCGGCTGGGGATGCGGTGTTTCGGTTTCGCGCCGCTGAAATTGCCCCCAGAGTTGGACTTTTCCGGAATGTTCCATGGCATCGACGAGCGCGTTCCCGTGGACGGTCTCCGCTTCGGAGCGCGCGTTCTCGACCAATTCCTCGACCGGTCTTGAAATTCCCGTTGCCAATGCGATGCGTGGTGCTATCGTCACCGTTCGTAGGGAACCGCCCGCCCCGTGAGGGATGGGCGGCGGTCGCAACGGAGGTCTCACGGTGGCGGGTGTCGCGGCGCGGGCAGGGGCGGTCCCCGTCCTGCCGCGCCGTGCCGTCACCGGGCGGATCGCCCGGCGGCTGCTCGTCCTCGCCGGCCTGCTGATCGCGGGCTGGCTCCTCGGCGGCATGGCGCAGCACGCCACCGCCCGCGCCGCCGAGCTTCCGGCGCCGCCCGTCCGGCCGGTGCCGTCCGTCCCGGCCGCACCGGCCGGTGAGACGGTCCCGGCCACGTCGGCCACGGCCGTCGCGGACGGCGCTCCGGCGCTGGCCGGCGTGCTGAAGGCCCCCCGGACACCGCTCCCGTCGGTGGCCGGGGCCGTGAAGCACCGGACGCCCGTGCAGGCACTGGCGCCGGTCGACCCCCTGAAGCCGGCGGCGCCCGAACGGCCGACGCGAGCGGCGAAGGCCGCGGCGCCGGCGGAAAGGGCCACCGGTCCGCGGAAGGCGCACGGCGCACCCCGCCGCACGGCGGGGAGCGCGGTGGCGGTGCACCGGTCGCCGGGCCGGTCACAGGCGGTCTCCGGGACGCGCCAGGCGTCCCATACCCGGCATCACCGTGCAATCGAGCGGCACCCCGCGCCCTTCCAGGCGCCGGGCCAGTCCGGCACGCATTCGGCGACCTGCGGCGGTGTTCCTATCGGTGCCGCCGCCGGCCTGCCGACGGTTCTCCCCTGGGCTCCGGTTCCGCCGCGAGCCTGCGTTCCGCGCCGTTTCGGCGCGGTTCCCCCGGCCGTCCGCACCGCTGCGGACGAGCCCTCCTTCGCGCCTGACTAGTCCCTGATCAGAACGCTCCCGGCGTGGGCCCGTGCGGCTCGGGCCCGGTCGGAGCGTGCCGTCAGGCGTGTCCTTTCCCGAGACCGAACCGCTGTCTCGGCATTCCTTTCCTCATCCCCCGAACGGAGCATCATGCGAACGTGGGCAAGAAGCACCGCGCGCACGGCGGCGCTCACCGCGAGTTTCGTCGCCCTCGGTGTCAGCGTCGTTCCCGCCAACGCCTTCGCCGACGCCACCAACGGCGACGGCAGCGTCCTCGGCGGCAACCAGGTCGACCTGCCGATCTCGGCGCCGGTCGAGGTCAGCGGGAACGGCGCCGGGATCGTCGGCAGCGGCCACGGCGCGTCCAAGGGCGGCGCGTCCGTGCTGAACGGCGGCGGCGGAGGCGGCCAGCACACCTCCGGCAGAGGCAGCGTCGGTGGCGGCAACCAGGTGAACGCGCCGGTCTCGCTGCCGGTGAACGCCTGCGGCAACGCGGTCGCGCTGATCGGCAAGGCGGACGCGGGCTGCAAGGGCGGCTCGTCGGTGGTCAACGGCGGCGGGTCCGGCGGGCAGAAGACGTCCGGTAAGCACAGCGTGATCGGCGGGAACCAGGTGAACGCGCCGATCTCCGCGCCCGTGGACGTCTGCGGCAACGCCGTGGCGATCATCGGCAAGGCGGAGGCGGGCTGCAAGGGCGGCGCGACCGTGCACAACGGCGGCGGGTCGGGCCACGGCCGCGGCGGGCAGACGACGAACGGCGCGCTCGGCGTCATCGCGGGCAACCAGGTCAACGCGCCGATCAGCGCGCCGGTGAACGTCTGCGGGAACGCGGTCGCGATCGTCGGCCAGGCCGTGGCCGGCTGCGAGGGCGGCGCGATCGTCAAGAACGGCGGGCGCACCGGGGCGGGCCAGCAGACGTCCGGGCTGCACAGCGTGATCGGAGGGAACCAGGCGAACGCCCCGGTCAGCGCGCCGCTGGACGTGTGCGGCAACGCGATCGGCGGCGCCCTCGCCGAATGCGAGGGCGGCGCGTCGGTGCGCAACGGCGGGCACGGGTCCGGCGGGCAGAAGACCGACGGGGTGTCGAGCGTCCTCGGCGGCAACCAGGCGAACGCGCCGATCAGCGTCCCCGCGACCGTCTGCGGCAACGCCGCGGCGCTGGTCGGCCGGGCGGGCGCGTACTGCGAGGGCGGCGCGCACGCGCGCAGCAGCTCCGGCGGCGGCCAGCACACCTCCGGCACCGGCGGCGTCGGCGGCGGCAACCAGGGCAACGCGCCGATCACCGCGCCCGTCGACGTCTGCGGCAACGCCGCCGCGGTCGTCGGCGAGGCCGCCGCGCACTGCAACGGGCAGACGCTGGTCCAGGGCCCGCAGGGGGCCGGCGGCCGGACGTCCGGGAACGGCAGCGTCGGCGGCGGGAACCAGGCCCACGCCCCGGCGAAGGCTCCCGTGGACGCGTGCGGGAACGCCGGCGCCGTGGTCGGCCGAGCCCTCGGGCACTGCCAGGACGGCCCCGGCTTCGGCGGGTACCACCCCTATGCCCGGTCCGCGGGCCAGAACCCGGCCCCGCTGCCGGTGAACCCTGGGCTGCCCGTCCTGCCGAAGCTGCCCGCCACCGCGAACCACCGCGACGGCGGGCCGGCCGGCCTGCCCGCGACCGGCTCGCCCGCGGCCGGGCTGCCGGTGACCGGGCTGCCGGACGCCGGCCAGGCCCTGTCCGGGGTCGTCGGGCAGGTGAACGGCGTGCCCGCGACCAAGAGCGTCCCGGTTTCGGACGTCCTGTCCGCGACGAACCTGCTGCCGAACGCCGCTGCGCAGCGGACCGCCGCGGCGCAGCGGACCGGTGCCCCGTCCCTGGGCCCGGTCGCCGCCTCGCAGCTGCCCGGCGTGCGGAGCCTGCCCGTCCAGGGCTCGCTGCCGACGGTGAACGCCCTGCTCGGCGGCGCCATGACGCCGAAGTTCACGCCCAAGCTCAACGGACTCGCCGCCGGCAGGCGGACCGCCGGCACCGGCGGCAACGGCATGACGATCGCGACGCTGCCGCTGAACCCGGGCGCGCTGACCGGGAACGCCGCGAAGGCGCTGCCCGCGGCCCCGGTCGTTCCGGTGGCCCCGAACGCCCGCACGTCCCGCTCCGGCGACCCGCTGCCGCACACCGGCCTGCCGGGGACGAACGCCGTCACGCTGCCCAAGACCGGCGCCGTCAAGCCGCCCAAGACCGGTGCGGTCAAGCTCCCGAAGACCGGTGCGGTCAAGCTGCCCGTGGCGGGGAAGGCCGCGCTGCCCGCCGGGGCCGTCCAGGCGCCTGGGGCCGTGAAGGACCTCGGCCCGGTCCGGACCGTCGCCGACCGCACGCCGATCGCGCCCGCCGCCGAGGACGGGTCGCTGTGGGGGCTCGGCATGGCGGCGATCGCCGCGGCGTTCGCCGGCGCGGTCGCGCTGACCCGCCGCCGGCGCCCCGCGCGCGGCTGACCGATCCGAGTCCGCGGCCGGCCGGCTCCCGCCGGCCGCCGACCGGGCCCGGCCCGCGCCCGCCGGTCACGGCCGGCGGGTGAGGGCCGGTCCAGCGGGGCCTGGAGGGCCGGGATGCACAGCCGCGCCGCGGGGCCCGCCACCAACGCGTAGCCCGCGCCCGGGGCGGAGGGCGGGGGGGGGCGGGACC
>NZ_JBEPCJ010000139.1:0-19231 GCF_040299565.1 Spirillospora sp. NPDC000708 | reverse complement strand
CCCGCCGGCCGGCCCGCCCCGGCCCGCGCCCCCCCATGCCTCCCCACCCCCCCCAGCGCCCGCCGGCCCGCGCGGCGGGGGGGGGGCCCCCCCCCCGCCGCCCCCCAACGCCCCCCCCCGCCGCTGCCCGGCGGAGGGGTCAGAGGCCGGCGGAGGGGTCAGAGGTCGGCGGCCATCTGCTTGACCTTCTCGATGAGGGCGATGCGGCCCTTGTGGTCGCCGGCGATCGGCGACACGTTCAGCGTGGTGATGCCGGACTCCTTCATCGCGGCGAGCCGCTCGCGGACGTGGCCCTCGGAGCCGATCAGCGACATCTTCTCCAGCAGCTCCTGCGGGACCTTCGCGGCGGCCTCGTCCTTCTTGCCGTCGAGGTAGAGGTCCTGGATCTCCTCGGCCTCCTTCTCGAAGCCGTACCGGCGGGCGAGGTCGTTGTAGAAGTTCTTGCCCTTGGCGCCCATGCCGCCGATGTAGAGCGCGGCCATCGGGCGGCCGAACTCCAGGTAGCCCTGCACGTCGTCGCCGATGGCGAGCGCGGCCTGGCCGACGACGTCCAGCTCGCCGAGGGACGGGTCGCGCTTGGCCCTGCCGGCGGCGAGCGAGGCGCCCCAGACGTCGGCGGCCTTCTCCGGCATGTAGAAGATCGGCTCCCAGCCGTCGGCGATCTCGGCGGTCAGCTCGACGTTCTTCGGGCCGATCGCGGCGACCATGATCGGGATCTGGGCGCGCACCGGGTGGTTGATCAGCTTGAGCGCCTTGCCGAGGCCGGTGCCGCGCTCGGGGGGCAGCGGCAGCGTGTAGTGCTTGCCCTCGTGCTGGACGCGCTCGCGCCGCCACACCTTGCGGCAGATGTCGATGATCTCGCGGGTGCGGCCGAGGGGCGCGGTGTAGGGCACGCCGTGGAAGCCCTCGATGACCTGCGGGCCGGACGCGCCGATGCCGAGCGTGAAGCGGCCGTCGGAGACGTAGTCCAGGCCGGCGGCGGTCTGCGCGATCGCGGTGGGCGTGCGGGAGTAGATGTTCAGGATGCCGGAGCCGATCTCCAGCCGCTCGGTCTTGGCCGCGATGTACCCCATCTGGCTGACCGCGTCGAAGCTGTAGGCCTCCGGCACGTAGACGATGTCGAGGCCGGCCTTCTCGAAGTCGGCCAGCTCCTCGACGGTGTCCTTGAACCCGCTGCCCGCGTAGTTGAGCCCCATCCCGATGCGCATCCGGGCGTCCCTTCCTAAAACCGAATCAGATTCCAGTCGAACGTAACCTACTCCGCGCCGCCCGCCGGAGCGAGGGCCCGGCGCCGCCGGTCCGGCAGTGGGCCGGTGCCGTGCTAGCCGAGCGCCGGGCCGCGCAGGGCCTCCAGCGCGGGCCGGTACAGGTCCGCGCGGATCTTGCCGACCACCCGGCCGTCCTTGCCGGCCAGCGACGCGGCGAGATCCAGCGCCGCGGGCAGCACGCCCGCCTCGTCCGCCGTCCGCTGGACGATCCCGGCCGCCATCGCCTGCTCGGCGTCGTATCGGCGGCCCGTGATCATGGCCTCGTGCGCGGTGCGCTTCGGCAGCCGCGCGGCGATCAGCGCGTTCATCCCCGGCGTGAACGTCATGCCGAGGTCGACCTCGGGCAGGCAGAAGTAGCCGCGGTCGGAGCGCATGACGGCGAAGTCGTGGGCGAGGGCCAGCATGCCGCCGCCCGCGAACGCGTGCCCGTTGACGGCGGCGACCGTCGGCATCGGCAGCTCCAGCAGCCGCGCGTAGAGGGCGTGGATGCGGCTCAGGTAGGGCTCGAACTCGTCGCCGTGGGCGCCCAGCCACTCCAGGTCGAGGCCGTTGGAGTAGAACTTGCCGGTGCCGGTGGTGATCAGGGCGCGGGGGCCCTCGGCCTTCTCGACGGTGTCGAGCGCGCCCTCGACGGCGCTGAGGAAGTCGGGGCCGAACCGGTTCTCGCCGTCGTCGAAGCGCAGGATGTGGACGTCGCCGTCGCGCCGCAGGTCGATCACGCTGGTCTCCTTCGTCGGTGCCTGAGCAGACCCTACTGGTCGGTAGCCGGCGGGAAGATCATGCAGGTCGTGGTGCCGTGCGCGACGAGCCTGCCGTCCTGGTCCACGATCCGCCCCTCGGCGGTCGCGATCTTCCGTCCGACATGGACCGTCGTTCCCTCGCAGGTCAGCCTGCCACCCTCCAGCGGCACCGCGCGGACGAAGTTGACCTTCAGCTCCAGCGTCGTGTAGCCGGCGCCCTCGGCCAGCGAGGTGTGCACCGCGCAGCCCATCGCCGAGTCCAGCAGCGTGGACAGCACGCCGCCGTGCACGGTGCCGAGCGGGTTGCTGAAATCGGTGCGCGGCGCGAGCGAGAAGACGACCCGCCCCGGCTCCAGCTCCTCCGCCGCCATGCCGAGCAGCGCGCCGATGCCGTACCCCTCCTCGGCGCCCTTGTTGATCAGCGCCTTCAGCTGCTCGAGGCCCGCCGTGGTCGGCGTGGTCGTGGTCGTGGTGGTCGGCGTGCCCGCCATCGCTCCGCTCCCTCCGGGTGACGCTAGGTATGACGTCCGTCATAAGCACCGTGGGCTATGACGGTCGTCATGGTCAATGCGAGAAGCTTATGATGAATGTCATAATCGGTGCATGGGCACCGACAGCCGGGAACGCATGGTGCGCAGCGCCGCCTACCTCTTCCGCGAGCGCGGCTACAGCGGCACCGGGTTCCGCGACGTCATCGCGCACAGCGGCGCGCCGCGCGGGTCGATCTACCACCACTTCCCCGACGGCAAGGCGCAGCTCGCCGAGGAGGCCGTCCGCTACGCCGGCGAGTTCCTCAACGCGGGCATCCTCGCCGCCACCGCGGGCGGCGACGCCGCGTCCGCCGTGGACGCGTTCGTCGGCTGGTGGCGGCAGGTGCTGATCAAGAGCGAGTTCCGGGCCGGCTGCCCCATCGTCGCCGTCACCGTGGAGAGCCACGACGACGCCCCGCAGCTGGCCTCCGCCGCCGCGGCCGCGTTCGACCGCTGGCAGGACACCCTCGCCACCGGCCTCGGCAACGCCGGCGTCCCCGACGACCGCGCCGCCCGCCTCGCCCGCCTCATCGTCGCTGCGGTCGAGGGCGCCACGATCCTCTGCCGCGCCCACCGCGACGTCGCGCCCCTCGACGACGTCGTCGCCGAGCTCAAGGAGATGACGAGGAACGCCGTCGAGGACGACTAGCGCCCCGGGCCGGCGCCGGGCGAGCGGCGGCCCGCCCGCCTCCGCCGCGCAGCCGCATCAGCACCACCCCGTACATCCGGTCCGCCGGGCACGGGCCCCACTGCTTGGAGTCCTCCGAGCGGGGGTGGTCGCCGCGCAGCACCAGCATGCCCGGCGGGACGCGGCCGGTCCCGTCCCCCGGCACCCATGCGGGCACCGGGTCGCCGGCCGCCGCGACGACCCGCTTGACGTACCACCCGCTAGCCCCGGACGGGTCGGACGGCCCGTCCCACCCCGTGCGCCGGTCGGGCCGCTGGACGACCACGATCCGGCCCGGTCGGGCTCGGCGGCGGTGGCGCAGCACCAGCAGCACGTCGCCGTGGTCCAGGGTCGGGGTCATGCTGCCGCCCCGGACGGTGACGGTGGACAGCAGCAGCCGGGCCGCCAGCACGGCCCCGGCCGCCGCACCGGCGGCCAGGGCCGAGGCGGCGACGGCCCGGCCCGCGGCCTGGCTCATCCGGCGGCCACCGTGGTCGGCGCCGCCTCGCTCTCACCCGTCGCGGCCTCGCTCCCGCCCGGTGCCGCCACGCCCTCGCCTGGCAACAGGCCGCCCTTGCCGGGCAGCGGGCCGCCGTCGCCGGGCGCGGGCGCCGGGTCCTCCCGGTAGCCCTCCGCCTGCCGGCCGAAGAGCTTGGCGTAGACCCCGTCCGGGGACGCGATGAGGGAGGCGTGGTCTCCGCTCTCCAGGATCCGGCCGTCCTGCACGACGACGATCCGGTCCGCGCGGCGGACGGCGCTCAGCCGGTGCGAGACCAGGACGCTGGTGGAGCCCGCGCGCAGCTCCCGCAGCCGGTCGTGCACCGCCGCCTCGGCCTCCGCGTCGAGGCCGGAGCTGGGCTCGTCGAGGATCATCAGGTCGCGGCCCCGGCGCATCAGCCCGCGCGCGAGCGCGAGGCGCTGCCACTGCCCGCCCGAGAGGTGGACGCCGTTCGCGCGGGCGGCCTCCCCGTCGCCGTCGTCCTCCTCGTCGCCGGCGTGGAACAGCCGGCTCAGCATCGTCGCGTAGCCGGCCGGCAGCCGCTCGACGGTCTCGTGGACGCCCGCGCGCTCGGCGGCGGCGCGGATCCGCTCCGGGTCGTCGATCGCGTCGAGGTCGCCGAGGCCGATGTTCTCGGCGGCGGTGAGGTCGTAGTCCATGTAGTCCTGGAACACCGCACCGATCCGGCGGCGCAGCTCCTCGACGGGGACGTCCCGGACGTCCACCCCGTCCCACAGGACGGCGCCGCGCTGGGGGTCGTAGAACCGGCAGAGCAGCTTGACGAGCGTGCTCTTGCCTGCGCCGTTGAGCCCGACCACGGCCAGGCTGGTGCCGTGCGGGATGGTCAGGTCCAGGCCGCGCAGCACCCACGGCGCGTCCTCGCTGTAGCGGAACCAGACGTCGCGCAGTTCGATGGCGTGGGCCAGCGGGGCGAGGCGGCGGTGCCGGGCGGGCGCGGCGAGGTCGTCCCCGGTCCCGACCACCGTCAGGTAGTGGTGGAAGACCAGGGCGGACTGGTGCCCCATCGCGATGCCCTGCACCAGCGCGCCGAGCCCTGACTGGAGCCCGGCCAAGGCGCCGATGAAGACCGACACGTCGCCGACGCTGATCGTCTTCTGGGCGGCGGCGTGCACGGCCCAGAGCAGGCCCGCCGCGGCGAGCAGCGCCCCGAGGGCGGCGAGGAGGACCTGGACGCGCACGACGCCCCGCTCCAGCCGGTCCTCGGCGTCGTTGGCGGCGCGCAGCTCGGTGAGCATCCGGCCGTGCAGGAACCCGCCGAGGCCGAACAGGCGGACCTCCTTGGCGGCCTGTAGGTCGGTCAGCAGCATCTGGTAGAAGAGCTTGCGCCGCAGGCCGGGGCTGATCCGCCACAGCAGCCCCGCCCGGCGCCGGCCGAGCGCCAGGTGGGCGACCATCGCGGGCACGGCGGCGGCGAGCGCGGCGCCCGCCATGACCGGGTTGATCGCGATCAGCGTGCCCAGGAACCCGGTGACGCCCAGGGAGCCGCGCAGGGTCGTCAGGCCCATCTGGACGAGCTGGTCAGGGGCGTTCTCGGCGGACTGCTGGGCCAGCCGCAGCCGGTCGTGGAACCGCGGCTCCTCCAGGCGCGCCAGCCCGTTCATCCGGTTGACCGCGCCGAACAGCCGGTCCTGCGAGAGCAGGCCGACGGCGCGCCGGGCGCGTCCCTGCGCGTACGCGGCGACGGCCGAGGACGAGGCCATCGCGATGCCCAGCGCCCCGATCCCGGCCGCGACCCACAGCAGCGCCCCGGTGCGGGGGCGGGCGGCGGTGAGCTCGTCGAGCGCGACCTTGGTCAGCCAGGCGGTGGCGACCGGCGCGGTCCCGTCGAGCACCGCCATGGCGAGCTGGAGGAGCAGCATGCCGGGGCAGGCCCGCCAGGCGAGCGCGTACGCCTCCTTCATCGCGCGGGCGACGGAGGCGCGCGGCTCCGTCGCGCCCTCCCCGCCGCCTCCACCGTCGCTCACGGCGCCGCGGTCCCGGGGGCCGGGGCCGCGCTCCCGGCGGCCGGGGCCGGGGCGGCCTCGCGGAGCCCTTCCAGGCCGACGCTCGCGGCGGTGGCGACACCGTCCGGGCCGTAGTGGGCGAACCCGGGGTAGAAGCGGACGCCGAAGGCGGTGCCGACGGGCGCGTCGAGGGGCTCGGGCACCACGTGGTCCGCGACGGCGGCGAGCCGGGCGGCCAGGTCGCTGCCGGCCGCGTCGATCCCGACCACCGTGGCGAGGACGCGGCCTCCCGCGTCCCGCACCCGGCGGGCGTGCTCGGCGAACTCCGGCACGCTGTCGTCGCAGCCCGGGCAGTCCAGCGACAGGAAGGCGAGCAGCGCCGGGCGCCCGGCCAGCCCGTCCCTGGTGACCGTGGTGCCGGCGGCCGTGGCCGCGGTGAACGCGGGCATCCGGTCCCCCGGCGCGATGCCCAGGTCCGGGGCCCCGCCGGACGCGCCCGGACCGTCGTGGCGGCCGGCCGGCGGCATGCTCAGGCGGGCGCGCCAGCGGCGCAGCACGGCCGCGGTCAGCGCGACGTTCAGCGCGGTGAGCGCCACGACCAGGACGAGCCCTGCGACGAGGTAATCCACGGATGTCCTTTCCGGCTCCGGCGCCTCACCGGCCGTGGCCCCCGGCGGCGACCGGGGACCGGAAGAGCGCGGCGATGTCGTCGACGAAGACGGTCAATGTGGTGAGCAGGGCCGCCGAGAACACGGCCAGCGCGATCCCCGGCACGTCGCCGGGAACGCCGCCGCCCCGCGACAGCGCGACGACCGCGCCCAGGCACGCCGCCGCCAGCAGCACCGCGTTGCGCGCGATGTGCCAGCCGCCCATGGGCTCGCTGCCGGCGCCGAAGCAGGCGCAGGTCACCCGCTTCCCGCGGGCGACGACGGCGACCGGGACGGCCGTCAGCCCGCAGCAGAACAGCGCCGCGGCGGCGAAGCCGGCGGTGACGGTGGCGGGCACGGCGAGCAGCAGCGCGATGAGCAGCTCGGCTGCCGGGACGAGCACGGACAGCGGGCGGCGCAGCGGCGCCGGGACGAAGCCGAAGTCGCCGAGGGAGGCGGCGAACGCGCCTCGCGAGCGCAGCTTGGCCACCGCCGCCAGCGTCATCACCGCCACGAGGGTGAGGCGGCAGGCGAACGATACGTACAGCACGGATGCTCCCGGGGAAGTGGTGCGCGAGCGCGCGCGGCCGCTCATGGTGCGGCGGTCCGCGCGTCCAAGGGCGCCCGGACCGCGCGGCCGCCCCGGCGAGGGTGCGGCCGCGCGGCTTCAGGCGGGTGTCACGCGTGCCGGCGGGGCATCAGCAGTAGTTCATGCTGTAGCTGTACCAGGCGCCGCAGTGCGTCTTGCAGTCGCCGCTCGTCGAGCAGGTGCGGCCGAAGCAGACACCGCCCATGATCTTGTACTCCATCCACGAGTCCGGCGGGCAGCCGGCGTCCGCGGTGGCCGTGGGGAGCAGGGCCTCGACGGCGCGGGTGACGCGCCGGGTCACGCTCTGGAGCATGGTTCCTCCTTGGGGTGGTGGGGGGACTGATTCCGCGCACGGGCGGCCGCCGCCGGGTCAGGGGTCGGACACGGCGGGCTGAGCCCGTGGGGCATGGGGGGTGCGGTCGGCTTGCCGGGGGCTAGGGGGCGACGAGTTCGGTCCGCAGGGCGGCGACGCCCACGCCCGCCGAGGTGACCATTCCGTTGCGGTCGTACCAGGCGTAGGTCGGGTAGTGCTTGGCTCCGTAGCGCCGCGACAGCTCGGCCTCCGCGCCTTCGGCGATCACGATGTCCATCGCGTCGCCGAGCATCGCGGCCAGCTCGCTGCCGGCGGCGCCGTCCCCGTGGACGATCGCCAGGGACGTCCCGCCGGAGGCCCGCAGCCGCTCGGCGTGCCCGGCGAAGACCGGCACGGCGTCGACGCAGGCCCGGCAGGTCAGCGAGAAGAACCCGACCAGGGTCTCCGTGCCGAGCAGCGTCCGCTCCGTGACGGCGGTGCCGTCGACGGCGCGGGCCGAGAAGCGGGGGATCCGGTCGATCATCCGGACGTCGGTGAAGGTCCCGGCGGCGGGGAGTCCGCCGGCGGCCTCCAGGGCCCGCCACCGGCGCAGGACGACCAGGAGGATCGAGAGGTTCACCGCGCCGACGACGCCGGCGAGGACGAGCGCACCTACAGCGAGATTCACGACATGCGTCCTCTCCCAGAACCGTCGGGAACGGGTGGGCCGCGGCCACGCGTACATGATCACCGACCGGTGATCACGGAGCAATTGGCGGATCTTGTCAGGAATCAGGCGGGGATTCGGCGAGGAGTTCCGCGACGGCCTGCAGGGCGAGGACGTACGACATCATCCCGAAGCCGGCGATGGTCCCGGTGGCGACGCCCGCGACGACGGAGGTGTGGCGGAACTCCTCGCGGGCCGCCGGGTTGCTGATGTGCACCTCGATGAGCGGCGCCGTGCGCTGCGCCAGGGCGTCGCGCAGCCCGTAGGAGTAGTGGGTGAACGCGGCCGGGTTGAGCACGACCGGGAGGCGCTCGTCGGCGGCCTCGTGCGCCCAGCGGATCAGCTCGGCCTCGTCGTCGGTCTGCCGGACGTCCACGCTGAGGTCGAGGCGGCGGCCGGTGTCGCGGCACAGCGCGGCGAGGTCGGCGAACGTCGTCGAGCCGTACACGTCGGGCTCGCGGCTGCCGAGCCGCCCGAGGTTCGGCCCGTTCAGCACCAGCACACGCGTCATCGTGAGACCTCCCTGTAGGCGGCGGCGAGGAGGTCCTCGTCGGGGCCCTCCAGCCGACCGGGCTCGGCGAGGCCGTCCAGGACGACGAACCGGAGGGTGGCGCCGCGCGACTTCTTGTCGATGGTCATGGTGGCGCGAAGCCCGTCCCAGTCGGCGGCGTAGGAGACGGGCAGGCCGACGGAGGTGAGCACGTCGCGGTGCCGCCGGACGACGTCGGCGGGCAGCCGGCCGGCGAGGCGGGCGAGCTCGGCGGCGTACACCATGCCGATGGCGACGGCGTGGCCGTGCCTGAACTTGTAGTCCTCGGCCTTCTCGATGGCGTGCGCGAGCGTGTGCCCGTAGTTGAGGATCTCGCGCAGGCCGCTCTCCTTGAGGTCGGCGGAGACGACGTCCGCCTTGACCCGGATCGCGCGCTCGACCAGCTCGCGGGTGTGCGGGCCGGTGGGGGACGCGGCGCCCTCCGGGTCGGCCTCGACGAGGTCGAGGATCACCGGGTCGGCGATGAACCCGGCCTTGATGATCTCGGCGAGGCCGCTGATGTAGTCCTCGTGCGGCATCGTGACGAGGGTGGCGAGGTCGCACAGGACGCCGGCGGGCGGGTGGAAGGCGCCGACGAGGTTCTTGCCCTCGGGGACGTTGATGCCGGTCTTGCCGCCGACCGCCGCGTCCACCATGCCGAGCAGCGTCGTCGGGACGAGGACGGACCGGACCCCGCGCAGCCACGACGCCGCCGCGAACCCGGCGAGGTCGGTGGTGGCGCCGCCGCCGACGCCGACGACGGCGTCCGTGCGGGTCATCCCGGCCCGCGCGAACGCCGACCAGAGCCCGGCGAGCACGCCGACCTCCTTGGCGGCCTCGCCGTCCGGGACGGGCAGCGCGCGCACCGCGTACCCGGCCTCCTCCAGGGCGCCGCAGACCGGGCGCGCGATCTCGGGGAGCCCCTCGGCGTGCACCACGGCGACGGTGCGGGCGCGGTCGCCGACCATCGCGGGCAGCTCGGCGAGGACGCCGGTGCCGATCACGACGTCGTAGGGGTCGGCGCCGCCGACGCGGACCCGCGCCGGGGTCATGCCGCCTCCAGCGCCTTGACGATCTCCTCGACGATGTCGGCGGGCTCGCGCCCGTCGGTGTCGACGTGCACGGTGCCGAGCCGCTCGTAGACGGGGAGCCGCTCCTCCAGCAGCTTGCGCATCTGGCTGCGCGGGTTCAGCACGAGCAGCGGGCGCGCGGACGCGAGCCCGACCCGCTTGATCGCCTCCGACAGCCCGACCCGCAGGTAGACGACGGTGTGCCCGGCGAGCAGCTCCTGGGTCTCGGCGGCGAGGACGGCGCCGCCGCCGAGCGCGACGACGCCCTCGTGCTCGGCGAGGGCCGCCGCGACGGCGGCGCGCTCCAGCTCGCGGAACCGGTCCTCGCCGTCGTCGATGAAGATCTCGCCGATCGGCTTGCCGGCGGCCGCCTCGGCGTCGGCGTCGGTGTCGCGCAGCGCGACGCCGAGCCGCTCGGCGAGGGCGGTGCCGACGGTGGTCTTGCCCGATCCCGGCGGCCCGATCAGGACGGCCTTCGGTCGCGTCATAGTCCGCGGGTCCACTTCACTTGATGGTGAGCGAGGACAGGTATCCCCGCAGGTTGCGGGCGGTCTCCTCGGCCGAGTCGCCGCCGAACTTCTCCAGCGCCGCGTCCGCGAGCACCAGCGCGACCATCGCCTCGGCGACGACGCCCGCGGCGGGCACCGCGGTGACGTCGCTGCGCTGGTTGATGGCCTTGGCGGGCTCGCCGGTCCGCACGTCGACGGTGTCGAGCCGGCGCGGAACGGTGGAGATCGGCTTCATCGCGGCGCGCACCCGCAGCACCTCGCCGGTGGTCATGCCGCCCTCGACGCCGCCGGCGCGGTTGGTGCGGCGGCGGATCCCGTCGGGGGTGTTGTCGATCTCGTCGTGCGCGCGGGAGCCGGGGCGGCGCGCGGTGGTGAACCCGTCGCCGAGCTCGACGCCCTTGATCGCCTGGATGCCCATGAGGATGCCGGCGAGCCGCGAGTCGAGGCGCCGGTCCCAGTGGACGTGGCTGCCGAGGCCCGGCGGGAGGCCGTAGGCGAGCACCTCCACGACGCCGCCGAGGGTGTCGCCGGCCCGCTTGGTCTCGTCGATGTGCGCGACCATCGCGGCGGACGTCCCGGCGTCGAAGCAGCGCACCGGGCTCTCGTCGACGGCGGCGAGGTCGCCGGGGCCGGGCAGCACCCCGTCGGGCGCCTGGACCTCGCCGAGCGCGATCACGTGGCTGAGCACGTCCACGCCGAGGGCCTGCTTGAGGAACGCCTTGGCGACGGTGCCGAGCGCGACGCGCGCCGCGGTCTCCCGGGCGCTCGCCCGCTCCAGGACGGGGCGGGCGTCGTCGAAGCCGTACTTCTGGATGCCGACCAGGTCGGCGTGGCCGGGGCGCGGCTGCGACAGCGGCGCGTTCCGGGCCTGCGCGGCGAGGACGTCGGCGTCGACGGGGTCGGCCGACATGACCGTCTCCCACTTGGGCCACTCGGTGTTGCCGACCTGGATCGCGACGGGTCCGCCGAGGGTGACCCCGTGCCGGACGCCGCCGAGGATCGTCACCTGGTCCTGCTCGAACTTCATCCGGGCGCCCCGCCCGTGCCCGAGCCGCCGGCGGCGCAGTTCCTCGGCGATGTCCCCCGAGGTCACGCGCACGCCGGCCGGCAGCCCCTCCACGATCGCGGTCAGGGCCGGGCCATGGGACTCCCCCGCGGTCAACCAGCGCAGCATGCCGACGATCCTATTGACTCCGCGCACCCGCGCGTGACCGCGTCCACCATCTGAGAGGGTCCGCCATCCGAGAGGCGGGCCGGTGGCGGGCGGGGCGGCGGGGACCGTCAGGTGGACGCGGCGGGCCGGGGGGCCGGCGGCGGGGCGCCGTCCTTCCACGACTCGTGGCGGACGAGGTCGCCGAACGGCTTGCGCAGGCCGCGCAGCCGCGCCCGGTCGGCGGGGGCCAGCGCGTCCGGGTGGGCGCGGCCGACGGTGATGACGCCGACGACGGCGATCTCGGGGGGCATGCCGAGGTAGGCGGCGAGCTCCTCCTTGGCGCGGACGGTCGCGAAGCCGGTGGCGAGTCCCTCGTTGATCGCGGTCAGCTGGATGAGCGTCAGGAGGGCTCCGGCGTCCACCCACCAGTAGGGGGCGGGCCACTCCATCTCCTCGCCGTCGACGAGCTTGTCGGGCTTGGTGTAGCGGGCGTGGTAGTCGTCCTCGCAGATGCCGAGCACCATCAGGACGGGCGCGACCGACAGCCACGGCGGGGCGCCGCGGTCGGTGTAGTAGGACTCCTCGGCCAGCTCGGCGATGCGCGCGCGGGTGGCGGGGTCGGTGACGACGAGGAGGCGGTGGCCCTGGCTGAACCCCGCGCTCGGCGCCCTGCGGACGACGGCGGCGATCCGGTCGACCGTCTCGGGGGGCACCGGGTCGGGGAGGTAGTGGCGCACCATCCGGCGGTTGGCGAGCACGTCGTCGAAGTCCACCTGGTTCCTTTCGGGATGACGGTGTTCCTTCCGGGGATGACGGGTCAGATGCCCTGGCCGAGGCCGCCGTCGACGACGAGGGTGGTCCCGGTGATGAAACCGGCCTGCTCGCCCGCGAGGAACGCGGCGACGGCGCCGAAGTCGGACGGGCGGCCGAGGCGGCCGAGGGGGATGGACGCGGCGACCTCGTCGAGGTCGGGCATCGCCGCGACGGCGGGCGTCCGGTGGTAGCCGGGCGCGAGGACGTTGACGGTGATGCCGGCCGGGCCGAGCTCGCGGACGAGCGTCCGGGCGAATCCGGCGAGCGCGGGCCGGACGGTGCTGGACAGGCCGTAGCGGGGCGTCGGCTGCCGCATCGTCTCCGAGGCGATCATCAGGACGCGGCCGTGGCCCGCCTCCCGCATGCGCGGCAGCGCGGCCTGCACGAGCGCGATGTGGCTCAGCACGCACAGCTCGACGGCCGCGCGGAAGTCGTCCAGGCCCCGGCCGAGCACGGGCCCGGCGGGCGGGCCGCCCGCGTTGGTGACCAGGACGTGCGGGCCGCCGAGCAGGGCGGCCGTGGCGTCCACCCAGGCGGCGGACGCGGCGTGGTCGAGGACGTCGAGCGGGGTGGGGACGACGCGTCCCGGCCCGGCCTTGTCGATCTCGGCGGCGGCGCGGTCGAGGCGGGCGGGGTCGCGGCCGCAGATCGCGACGTCGGCGCCGGCGGCGGCCAGCTCGCGGGCGGTGGCGAGGCCGAGTCCGCTGGTCGCGGCGGCGACCATGGCGACGCGTCCGGTGAGGCCGAGGTCCATCAGACGGCTCCCTCCTGCCGCTCCTGCCGCGACGGCTCCCCGTCCGGCGGGCGCGCCGGGGCGGGCGGGCGCGCCGGGGCGGGGACGAGCGGGTACCGGTAGCGGGCCAGCAGCGGCAGGGCGAGCGCGGTGGAGACCAGCCGGGCCGGGGTCGGCTGCGTGCGGGTCCACGCGTCGTCCTCGCGGATGCGGACGGGGCCGCGCCGCAGCCGGTCCGGGTTGCCGGTGACGGTGTGGTTGACGCCGAGGTCCGCGCGGCCGTCCGCGCCGACGGGCGGGTCCCCGTCCAGCCCGGCGTGCGCCATGACGCGGGCGAGGGACCCGCGCGGATCGGCGGTGAAGTCCTCGTACCGCAGCCGCAGGGAGCGGCGCGGGAACGCGCGGGCGATCCGCTCGGAGGCGAGGTTGAAGCCCGTCCAGTACGCGGTGCTGCGGGCGGCGCCCATCGCGGGGATGTACTCCTTGGCGCGCCGCCACGACTCGGCGGTGGCGCGCGGGTCGCGGACGACGTGCAGGACGCGGGCGTCCACGCCCGGCGCGCCGCACAGCGCGGCGGCTTCGGCGGGGAACTTGCCGGTGTCGACGATCAGCCGGGCCCCCGACTCCTCGGCGATCGCGGTGTAGAGCGCGGCGAGGGCGGCGACGGCGGGATGCCCGGCCCGGACGCCGCGCGCCTCGGCGAGGCGGCGGCCGGTGTGCCGGGTGCGCAGCGCGGCCTGCTGGAGGCGGACCGCGCGTTCGGCGTGCCACTCCGGGTCGTCCCCGGCGACGCGGGCGACGACGGCCTTCCACAGCGGGCACGACGCGACGTCGAGTCCGCAGCCGCACAGCGTGTTGGTGCCGCGGCCGAGGACCCCGTTCGTCCACAGGTAGCGGAGCTCGCCGACGTGGACGGCGCCGTCGCACTCCCCCAGCAGGTTGCCGAGCAGCGTCGTCCCGCTGCGGCACCAGCCGGTCACGTAGAGGACGCGCACCATCAGCGGCGTCCCGCCCCGACCACCTTCCGCACCGCCGTCACCAGGTGGTCGCGGTCGCGTTCGGTGAGGTTGGCCGACAGCGGGATGTCGACGGTCTCGTCCAGGCGCGCGGCGGTGACGGGGAACTCGGCGCGGGCGCGCGCGGGGTCGGGGAACAGGAACCGCCAGTTCCAGAAGGCGCGGACGTTGGTGTCGCCGGGGTCGCCGAGCGCGCGGGCGTCGATGCCCTCGGCCCGCAGCGCGGCGGCGGTCCAGGCGGTGGCGCCGGCCCCGGCGCCGGGCAGCCGGAACAGCAGGGCCTCGCCGAGGTAGGCGTGGTCGGCGACGGGGCGGCGCAGCGCGATCCCGGGGACGTCCGCGAGCCGCCCGGCGACGTCGTCGTAGTTGCGGTGGTGCGCGGCGAGCCGTTCGGGCAGCCGCCGCAGCAGCGCGGACGCCAGCGCCGCGCGGATCTCGTCCATCCGCAGCCCGTAGATGGGGTAGGCGAGGTCGTCGACCGCCGGGGGCGGGCCGTCGAAGTGCCGGGCCATCCGCCCCTCGTAGGCGCCCGAGTAGACGATCGCGCGGGCGTGCACGGCGGGGTCGCGGGTGAGCAGGAACCCGCCCTCGCCGGTGTTCAGCGACTTGTCGGACTGGGTGCTGAACGCCCCGGCGTCGCCGAAGGTGCCGAGCGGGCGGCCGTTGAGCCGGGCGCCGAGGGCGGGCACCGCGTCCTCGACGACGGGGACGCCGTGCTCGCGGGCGACGGCGCAGATCGCGTCCATGTCGGAGGCGAACCCGCGCATGTGCACCACGACGATCGCGCGGACCTCGGGGGTGAGGCGGCGGCGCAGGTCCGCGACGTCCAGGTGCAGGTCGTCGTCGCACTCGACGAGCAGCGGGCGGTGCCCGGCCAGCAGGATCGCGCTCGGCGTCGCGGCGAACGTGAACGCGGGGCAGGCGACGAGGGAGCCGGGCGGCAGGTCCAGCGCGAGCAGCGCGAGGGTGATCGCGGCGGTGCCGCTGGCGCAGGTCAGCGCGTGCGGGGCGGCGAAGAACGCGCACAGCTCCCGTTCCAGCCGCCCGGTCCGCGTCTCGGCGTGGGGGCGGTGGTCGTAGCGGAAGTAGAGGCGGGCGCGGACGGCGTCGAGTGCGGCCTCCAGGTCCTCCTCCTCGATGAAGACGTCGCCCTTGTCGTAGGTGGGCCAGGGGTCGGTGCGCACGGGTTCCGCGCCGTCGATCGCGAGCGGTCCCGGCTGAACGTCCACGGTCATGGCGTCTCCTCTGGGGGGAACAGGAGGCTGGCGGAGGGTGCGGGCGGCGCCAGCGCGAGCACCGGCGGGACCTCGGCGGGGCGGGCGCGGCGCAGCAGCGCGTACCCGATGCCGGACAGGCCGGCGAGCAGCCCGGGGGCGGGCTCCGGCAGGGCGGTGCGCCAGGCGCCCCGGCGCGGGCGGGGCGCGGTCCCGTCCAGCGCGGCCAGCGCCTCGCCGACGGCGGCCGTGCCGTGGCAGAGCGAGTCGTCCGGCGGGGCGGCGTCCCGCAGGACGGCCGCCGCGACTCCGAGAGATCGTTCCAGCGGCTCCGCGGCCGACGGGTACCGGGCGGCGAGCTCCAGCCGCGCGAGCACGACGCCCGCCGCGCCCTGGCACCAGCCGGGGTCGCGGCCCGGTGCGCGCTCTCCGGCGGCGAGGCTCCGCGCGCGGGACGCGAACCGCGGGTCGGGGCACAGCTCGTCCAGCCTGGCCAGCGCGACGGCCGCGCCGGACGCGCCGTACCCGAACCCCGGTTCGGTGAGGTCGCGGGCGAGGAGCCGCTCGCCGGCGGCCCGCGCGACGCCCGCGAGCTGCTCGCCGGGCAGGACGGCGTGCAGGGCGAGGGCGCTGAGGACCGCGCCCGCCTCCCCTTCCAGGACATCGCCGGACGGGAGGGCGGTCGGCGGCGACCCGGACGGCGGCGGGAGCAGCGCGTCGCGGGCCGCCTCGGCGAGGTCGCGGCGGCCGTGCACGGCGGCGGCGTGCGCCAGGTGGTAGACGGGGCCGAGCGGCGGGACCGTTCCCCGGACCGCTGATGCGGCGGCGAGGCGCGCGGCGACCTCGTCGGCGACGCGCTCCGCGAGGCTCTCGACCCACGGTTCGCCGGTCGCGGCCGACAGGTGGGTCAGGAACAGCCCGATGCCGGGGAGCCCGCCGTACAGGCCGAGCCCGGCGGGCGCGACGCGGCGGGTCCGGGCGTCGACGACCTCGACGCCGAGCCACCCGATCCGGTCGCCGGAGCGGACGGCCGCCGCGTCCAGCCGCCGGGCGATGCCGAGCGCGTCGCGCAGCGGATCCCCGGACGGGCGCGGCCCGCGCGCGGACGCGGGGCCGGACGCAGGGCCGGACGCAGGGCCGGACGCGGGGCCGGACGCGGGGTCCGGTGCGGAGCCGGGGGCGGGCGGCAGCGCGGCGAGGCTCGCGTCGATGATCCCGATCTGGACGGCGAGGTCGTCCTCGTCCAGCGCGGCGAGCCGGGCGGCGGTCTCCTCCAGCGGCGGGACGGGCAGCACGCCCGCGAGGCGCGTCCCGTCCTCCAGCCGCACGTCCCGGTGGCCGGGGCGGACCTCGAAGACGGGCACCTCCCCGCGCCACAGCGCCGCCTTCTCCGCGGCGACGAGGGCGTCCCGGTGCGGGACGCCGGGCCAGCCGGCGTCGAGGCGGGCGAGGCCGCGCTCCCGCACGGCGGCGTCGCGGACCTCGTCCGGCCGCCAGCTCTCCAGCAGCAGCCGGACGTAGAGGAACGTCGACAGCTGGATCAGCCGCACGGGCACGTCCGCGCAGCCGTCCAGCGGCCCGCCCGGCGCGAGGAGCCCGGTCCCGGCGGAGGCGAGGCGGCGGTAGGCGGCGGTGTAGCCGGCGACGAGCGCGTCGCGGTGCGGGCGCGGGTCGACCGTGCCGCCGCCGGGCAGCCGGAGCCGCCCGGCCGGCGGCGGGACGGTCCGGTAGCCGAGGCGGACCCGCATCCGGTCGGTGCCGGGGTCGTCGGCGAGCGGCGTCGGGATGAGGGAGCGGCGGTCGGGGACGGTGCCGAGCGGGCTGATGTCGACACCGAAGGGCCGCTCGGTGTCCACGTCCGGCATGACGAGCGGGCCGGGCAGCAGCCCGGTGCGCAGCACGGACGCGTCCAGCCGCGCGGCGGCGGGGTCGCCGAGCCGGGCCCGGCACGCGCCCGGCTGGGTCCCGGACGTGTGGAACAGCGCCTCCAGGTCGATGACGACGGGGTCCGCTCCCGCCGCGATGACGTTGTCGGCGTGCAGGTCGTAGCCGTGCACCGCGTGGGTCAGCGCGAGCAGCGCGCCCATCCGCCAGAAGAACGCCGGGAGGTCGCCGGGCGCGCAGGGCGCGGGCTCGATGAACTCGCTCCAGCCGCGGTCGCCGCGGTCCAGCAGGCGGGGACGGCGCAGGGGGTGCGGGACCCCGGCGTCGTTGAACCAGCCGAGGAGCCGGTCGAAGCACAGGTCGACGGCGAGGGAGCGGGGCTTGTGGACGACGGCGGCGCGCTCGAACCGGACGATCGCGACGCTGCGCCCGCCGCGGTGCGTCTCCGCCTGGCCGAACTCGACGCCGGTGAGAGCGCCGAGCCCGTCGGCGCCGCCGAACGCGGCGGCGAGCGCGGGCAGGTCGGCGGCCAGTTCGCGGGCGAACGCCAGCCGCGCCGACACCCAGTCGTCCAGGATCTCGACGACCTGCCGGGCGAGGACGGGGTACGCCGCCCAGATCCGCAGCGCCCGTACCGGGTCGGCGAGGCCGCGCACGAAGGCCGCGTACCGGTCGCGGGGCGTGGCGCCGTCCAGGCCGCGGGCGGACGCCGCCGCCAGCTCCTCTGTGAGGGCGGGCTGGACGGCCATGGTGAGCCAGCCGAGCGGCGGCGCGCCGGCGAGCAGGTCCGGCAGGCCGCGCGGGAGGTCCGGGCCGAGGTCGGACAGCAGGCATTCGCGCAGCGTGCGCCGCGCGTCGTCGATGAGCGGGCGGGCCGCCTCCAGCAGCCCGAGGTCCTCGGCGGACCGGGCGCGGGGCGGGCTCTCCCACGCGGTGCGGAACCGGCGGTGCCACTCGGGCTCGGTGTCGCGCGGCTCGCCGGGGCGGGCGGCGCGCCGCCAGGGGACGCCCGCGAGCGCCGGGGCCGCGGCGCTCATCGGCCGTCGCCCGGGGTCCCGGACGGCGGCTTCCCTCCGCCGGCCGGGACGTCCGCGGGCTCCGCCGCGGCGGCGGCCTCGGCCGGGGCCGCGGCGAGCGCGGCGGCGCGCAGGGGGCAGCCGGGGGCCGGGCGGGCCGCCGGCCTGCTGCCGGTCCCGGCGTCCCCGTCGATGATCGGATCGAGGAATGCGGCGGCCCGCCCACCGTTTTTCTCCGGGTGCCGCATGTATTCACCGTCCTGAGCTGGAGAGGCCAATCCGCAGAGCCGTTGTATCACGGCGAATTTCCTCCGACAAGATCGCCGGGGACCCTTTTCATTTCTCCGGCCATTGCTTACTCTCGGGCTGTCACGGCGCAAGATCGCGCCGTGCGGATCGGCGCCGCGCGGCCCGCCCGCCCCGAGAACCGGGGACGGCGCGGGGCGCGCGTGATGGGAGCTCCCGTGCTGGACTACCTCATCGACGACCCCGCCCTGCGCGAGCGCGGGCCGGGCGAGGAGCTGGCGGTCGCGGTGGCCCGGGCGGCCGGCGGCGACGCCGCGGTCCGCGTCCGCAGGCCGCTGACCACGCTGTTCCCGCTGGCCTCGACGCGGCCCCGGCCGACCGTCCGGGAGCAGACGAAGGGCGGCACCGTCACCGGCGGGCCGCTGCGGTACGTGCGCGAGCTGCCCGCCGAGGGCGGCGGCGCGAGCGGGACCGCCTACCGGGCGACGCCCGAGGCGGTGTTCCGCGCCGCGGCCGCCAAGGCCGAGCTGACGGAGATCTCGGTGGCCGTCCCGGTGCCGGCCGAGCTGACCCGCGACCCCGCGCTGCTGGCGCGGTTCGTCGAGCACCGCGTGATCGTCCGGCTGTGCACGGTGGAGAACGAGGTCCTGCTGCACGGCAGCGGGGACGGCGCGATCACCGGCCTGCTGAACCTCGACGGCCTGCGCCGGCTGGACGCCTCCGGCCGGCCGGAGGCGCCGGGCCGGATGGACGGCGGCGCCCTGGAGGCGCTGATGGCGGCGTGCGCCGAGGTGGAGGAGACCGGCGGGTCGTGCGACGGCCTGGTCATGCACCCGGCGCTGTACTGGCGGCTCGTCGGCGCGGGCGCGCTGCCCGCGCTGGACTCGGCGGGCCTGCGGATCACCCGGACCCGCATGATCGCGCGGGACCGGGTGCTGCTCGGCGACTTTCGCGCGGGCGTGACGCTGCTGGACGGCGAGGAGTCGGCGCTGGCGCTGCGGGTGCGCGGCGACGCGGCGACGATCACCGCGTCGATGCCGCTCGGGCTGGCGGTGCACCTCCCCCAGCACTTCGTTCTGCTGAGCCTGTGACCGGCGCGGCGGGCGGCCCCGGGGGGGGGCCCCG
>NZ_JBEPCJ010000138.1:0-19319 GCF_040299565.1 Spirillospora sp. NPDC000708 | reverse complement strand
GCGTCCGCTATACCCCCGCCGGCCCCCCGCGGGGGTCCGCCCCCCGCCCGCACCCCCCCCCCGCGGCGGTCCCCGTGAATGGCGGAGGGTAAGGGAGTCGAACCCCTTCGAGTTTCACCTCGACGTCAGTTTTCGAAACTGCTGCCTTACCGTTCGGCCAACCCTCCTCGCGCGGACGGGGGAGCGTCCGGCGGCGGCCGGGACCGCGTGGACCGGCAGGGAGTCGAACCCTGATCACTTCCTTGCAAGAGAAGTGTGCTTCCGTTGCACCACAGGCCCGTCGATCGTGCTCAGCAGGGGCGGTAGGAGTCGAACCCACTTTCCGCCGGTTTTGGAGACCGGCCGCCTATCCGGTGGCTCACCCCTTCGCACTTCCGTCCGACATGTTCGATCATGCGCCTTTTCGCGCTCCGCTCGCAATGCATTTACCGGCGAACGGCGCCCGGTCGGCGGCGACGCGTCCGGGCGCGGTAAGTGGCGGTCCGGGCACGGAGAGGAACGATCAATATGCGCCCGTACGGCACGTATAAGCGTGGTGTAAGGTCCAACGACGCACGGGGCGAACACCGCGAACCCGCCCGTTGGCAGGCACGGCAGGCCGAGGACTTCCTGCAGGGCGCCCCCGTGGTGAAACCCAGGACAAGCGTGACATCACGGTATGTGATGAAAGAAGAAGGCGAGGGGGCCCGCCATGAGGCACGCACGGGACGGGGCTGCCGCCGCGATGAGCGCGGCCTCGAGGATTCTCGTCGCCCGGGGGAAGAACGAGCCCCAGGAGATGGAGAACCCCGACGTCGCCTGGGGACAGCGCGCGCGGGACGGCGTGTGGGTGCCGACCAAGGACGGGCAGCGGATCCATATCGGCATCGACGTGGCGGCGGCCGACACGGTCGCCCAGGTGCTGCGGCCCAGCCTGCGGGTGTTCGTCGGCGTGGACGTCGACACCGACATCGTCGCGCAGACGACCGACAACGGCGTGCGGCTGCTCACGGTCGTCCACGGGCCCGACGCCCCCTCGGAGTTCCGCTTCCCGGTGTCCCTCGCCGACGGGCTGGCCCTGGAGGCGATGCCGTCCGGCGGCTACGACGTCGTCCACCTGCGTTACGGCGCGACCGTGGGGCGGCTCTACAACCCGTGGGCCAGCGACTCGATGTTCCGCCAGGTGAAGGCGGACTACACGCTGGAGGGGTCGGCCGTCACCATGCGCGTGCAGCACACCGACGCCTACTACCCCGTCGTGGCGGACCCCCACTACGCCCGCTGAGGCCGTGACGGCCCCTAGGAGCGGCTGCGGCGGATGACGACCGGGTCCTCGAAGTCGAGCTCGCGGCTGATCTGGCGGAGCGTGCCGGCGCCGATCCTGCCCTTGCGGTAGAGCGCGGTCAGCTTCGCGCGCTGCGCCCTGACCAGCTCGGCGCGCACCTTGCGGCTGTTGGGCGGCGGCGCCTCGGTGCCTGCCTCCTCCTCGTCCATGAGGTAGCGGACGCGCTCCAGCCGCAGCTCCAGCATCTGCCGGAACGCCTCGGAGGTCTGGTCGTCGACCTGCTCGTCGTCGGTGAGCTCGTCCAGCCGGGTCAGGGCGGCCTGCAGCCCGGCCTTGCGCGCCGTCATCACCTCCAGCCGCCGCTTGTCGGACTCGATCAGCCCGAGGCCGCGCAGCAGCGGCGGCAGCAGCGGCGCCTGCCCGACCAGGGTGATCAGCACGACGAGGGCGGTGAGCAGCACCAGCACGCCCCGGTCGGGGCCGACCGCGGCCGGCAGCGACAGCGCGATCGCCAGCGAGATCGCGCCGCGCATCCCGCCGAGGCCGATCACCAGCCGCTGCCGCCACCCGAGCCCCTCCTGGCTCCGCCGCCCGCCCGGCAGCAGCCCGGCGAGCGGGCCGTTGCCGAGCTCCCAGGCGAGCCGCACGCCGATGACGACGGCCGACACCGCGAGCGTGGTCAGCAGCACCTCGTGCCAGGTGTGCCCGCCCGGCTGCCGGATGATCTCCCGGATCTCCAGGCCGAGCAGCACGAACAGCGCCGACTCCAGCAGGAAGGTGAGGATCCGCCAGAACGTGTCGCCCGCCAGCCGGGACGCGGGCTGCAGCACGCCCTCGCCGTGGGTGCCGATGGAGAAGCCCGCCACCACCGTCGCCAGCACCCCGGACGCGCCGAAGTTCTCCGCCGGGATGAACGCCGCGTACGGGGTGACCAGCGACACGATCACCTGGCTGATGGGGTCCTGGATGCGGCGCCGGATCCGGCGGATCACCACGCCGAGCACCAGCCCGTAGGCGACGCCGCCGAGCACCACCTGGACGAGCCGGACGGCGCCGTGCGCGGGCGCGAACCCGACACCGATCGCCTCGATGGCGAGCCCGAAGATCGTCAGCGCGACGCCGTCGTTGATCAGGCTCTCGCCCTCCAGGATGGTGACCAGCCGGGCGGGCGCGCCGAGCCGCTGCAGGACCGCCGTCGCGGCGACCGCGTCGGTGGGGGCGACCGCGGCGCCGAACGCCAGCGCGGCGGCCCAGCCGAGCCCGGGCAGGAGCGCGTGCACGGTGGCGGCGACGGCCCCGGTGGTGACGGTGGTCAGCCCGAACGCCAGCGTGACGATCGGCACGGCGTCGGCGCGGGCCTCGCGCGGGGCGGTGAAGAACGCCGCGTGGTACACCAGCGGCGGCAGGAAGCCCATCAGCACCAGATCGGGCGGGGCGACGACGGCGGGCAGCCCGGGCACGAACCCGGCCCCCATCCCGAGCAGCACCAGGAGGATGGCGTCCGGCAGGTGCAGGCGCCCGGAGAGCGCCCGGGCCGCCAGCACCACGACGGCGACGACCAGGAAGACGATGAACAGCCGGTCCCCCTCCACGCCGTGATCCTCTCCGGATCGCGGCGCGGTACGCGCGCGGCGGCGGAACCGCCGCCGGCGCCGGGCCCGATATGGAACGTTCCCGCAGGCAGTGGGGCCGGAACCGGCTGCGCCGTGCCGGCAGGGTCGGCGTTACCGGGGCCGCCGGTCGTCATATGGTGGGGGCCGGGCCGCGTTCCGGCCCCGGCGGCGCTGCCGGGCGCACGACCGTCCTGCCCTCGTCGGGGCGGTCTGGGGGTCGCCCCCCAGGAGCAGTACGACCCCGGTCCCCCGAGACTGGAGCCACAGTGATCTTCACCCATGACACCGAGCACGCGCTCGCCGTCGTCGTCGACCTGATCAACACCGGTGCCGCCGCGTCCGGCACCGAGGAGCTCGACGGGCTGCCGGGGCTGCGCGCGTTCGTCGGGCGCAGCGCGTTCAGCGACGTCGGCGAGCTGGCCGAGGCCGACCTGGCCCGGGTGCTGGAGCTGCGCGACCGGTTCCACGCGGTGTTCCGGACCGGCGACGTGCCCACCGCGGTCCGGCTGATCAACGAGATCGTCGGCGAGGTCCGCACCACCCCGCACCTCACCGACCACGACGACTACGACTGGCACGTGCACTTCTTCGCGCCGGGCGCGCCGGTGGGCGAGCACCTGGCGGCCGACTGCGGGATGGCGCTGGCGTACGTGGTGGCGGCCGGCGAGCTGGACCGGCTGCGCACCTGCGAGGCCCCCGACTGCTCGCGCGTGCTGGTGGACCTGTCGCGCAACCGCTGCCGCCGCTACTGCGACAGCCGGACGTGCGGCAACCGCATGCACGTCGCCGCCTACCGGGCCCGCCAGCGCGAAGCGGCACTGTAATTCTGCAACCCCGGCCCAAGGGCCTCGCCTAGCGGCTCGGCCCTTGACCGTGCTTGGGCGAGCGCGAACTCGCTTCGCGAGCTGAGCGGTGGGGCTCGCCTCCGGCATCGCCCCACCGCTCAGATAACGCGCTCGCGCGAGGGCCGGGGCCGTCGCGCTCGCACTCGTGCGGTGGTTGGGGCGCTTGCTCTTGCGCGGGAGGTGGGGCGTTCTTAGCGCGGGGGCGCCTTTCGTTCGTTCGGTCGCTTACTCGGGGGCGACGGCGGCGACGGCGTCCAGGGCGCGGCGGGCGGCGGCCACGTCGTGGACGCGGAAGACGCGGGCGCCCAGCAGCGCCGAGACGCCCAGCACGGCCATCGTGCCGACGCCGCGCCTGTCGACGGGACGGCCGAGGGCCTCCCCGATGAAGTCCTTGTTGGACACCGCGACCAGTACCGGCCAGCCGGTCGCGGTCAGCTCCCCGAGCCGCCGGGTGATCTCCAGCGAGTGCCGGGTGTTCTTGCCGAAGTCGTGCGCGGGGTCGATGAGGATCGCCTCCCGCGCCACCCCGAGCGCGAGCGCCCGCTCGGCCTCGGCGGTGACGTGCCCGATCACGTCCGCGACCACGTCGTCGTACCCGATCCGGTGCGGCCGGGTGCGCGGGTCGAGCCCGCCGGCGTGCGCGCAGACCAGCCCGACGCCGTGCGCGGCGGCGACCTCCGCCAGCTCCGGGTCGGGGCCGCCCCAGGTGTCGTTCAGCAGGTCGGCGCCCGCCTCGGCGACGGCCGCGCCGACCTCCGCCCGCCAGGTGTCGACGCTGATCACCACGCCGGGGTGCCGGTCCCGGACGGCGGCGACCAGGTCCACCACCCGGCGCAGCTCCTCGGCGACCCCGACGTCCTCGCCGGGGCCGGCCTTGACGCCGCCGATGTCGATGATGTCGGCGCCGTCCGCGACGGCGCGGTCCACCGCGTCCAGCGCGGCCTCGAAGCCGTAGGTCGCGCCCCTGTCGAAGAACGAGTCGGGCGTCCGGTTCACCACGGCCATGATCGCGTGGCGGCCGAGGTCGCGCCCGTTCAGCCGCAGCGGCGCGGCGTCCGGAGAGGTCATGATGCCCCACACCGTGGCACATGCGGGGGCCCGGACGCCATGCGGCACGGCGCCCGGAAGCGCCTCCCAGGGCGGCCGGCCGGGGCCGGGACATCGAACCTGAAGCAAATTCGGTTCAAACGGCGCCCTCCCTCGTCAGCATCACCACCGGGTCGCTAACCTCATATTTCACGCTCGCCCGGGTTCGCCCCGCGGTGGGCCCCGCGTCGCACCGACCAGCCCATGGAGGATCCGCTGTCCAGGCGAGCACTCATCACCGGCATCACCGGACAGGACGGCTCGTACCTGGCCGAGCATCTGCTTGAGCTGGGGTACGAGGTGTGGGGCCTGGTCCGGGGGCAGGCGAATCCGCACGTGTCGCGGCTGCGCAAGCACATCGGCGACGTCCAGATCACCACGGGCGACCTGCTGGACCAGGGCAGCCTGATCTCCGCGGTCGAGCGGGTCCGGCCCGACGAGGTCTACAACCTCGGCGCGATCTCCTACGTCCCGATGTCGTGGCAGCAGGCGGAGCTCACCGCCGAGGTGACCGGCATGGGCGTGCTGCGGATGCTGGAGGCCATCCGGGTGGTCTCGGGCATCAGCCCGTCCCGCACCCCCGGCAGCGAGCAGATCCGGTTCTACCAGGCGTCGTCCTCGGAGATGTTCGGGATGGTCCGGGAGACCCCGCAGAACGAGAAGACGCCCTTCCACCCGCGCAGCCCGTACGGCGTCGCCAAGAGCTACGGGCACTACATCACGCAGAACTACCGCGAGTCGTACGGGATGTTCGCGGTCAGCGGCATCCTGTTCAACCACGAGTCGCCGCGCCGCGGCGCCGAGTTCGTCACGCGGAAGGTGTCGCTCGGCGCGGCCCGCATCAAGCTCGGCCTGGCCGAGGAGCTGCGGCTCGGCAACCTCGACGCCCGCCGCGACTGGGGCTTCGCCGGCGACTACGCCCGCGCGATGCGGATGATGCTCGCCCAGGACTCCCCCGAGGACTACGTGATCGGGACGGGCCAGACCCAGTCGGTGCGCGAGCTGGTCGAGTTCGCGTTCCGCACCGCCGGGCTGAACTGGGAGGACCACGTCGTCCTGGACGACCGGTACACCCGCCCGGCGGAGGTCGACCTGCTGTGCGCCGACCCGAAGCGGGCCCGCGAGCAGCTCGGCTGGGAGCCCGAGGTGGACTTCGAGGGCCTGGTGACCATGATGGTCGAGTCGGACCTGCGGCTGCTCGCCGGGTCCGCCCGCCCCGAGGACGAGCCGTTCAGTCCCGACCACTGGTGATCCGTTGACGGCGGGCGTGGCACGATGCCCGTATGGCCACTTGTGAGCACGTGCAGTCCATTCCGCTCGAGGATCCGGCGCCGAACACGCCGCAGGGCTGCCAGGAATGCCTGGAACAGGGCACCCGGTGGGTGCACCTGCGGCTCTGCCTGAGCTGCGGGCACGTCGGCTGCTGCGACTCCTCCCCCATGCGGCACGCCACGGCGCACTACCAGAAGGAGGGGCACCCGATCGTCCGCTCGTTCGAGCCCGGCGAGGACTGGCGCTGGTGCTTCGCCGACGAACTGATCGTGTGATGCGGGCGGCGAAGCCGGGCGGGAGGGCGTCCTCCGGCGGGAGGCGCTGATGCCGGACGTCCGGTTGGGCACGGCGCCGGGGCGCTGGATCCTGCTGGCGACCGTCCTCGGGTCGAGCGTGGCGATGCTCGACTCGACGGTGGTCAACGTGGCCCTGCCGAGGCTCGCGCGGGACCTGCACGCCGACATGGCGGGGCTGCAGTGGACGGTCAACGCCTACACCCTCACCCTCGCCGGGTTCATCCTGCTCGGCGGGTCCCTCGGCGACCGGTACGGCCGCCGCCGGATCTTCCTGATCGGCGTGGTGTGGTTCGCGGTGGCGTCGGTGCTGTGCGGGATGGCGCTGAACGTCGAGATGCTGGTGCTCTCGCGGGCGCTGCAGGGGATGGGCGGCGCGCTGCTCACCCCCGGCTCGCTGGCGATCATCCAGGCGTCGTTCGCGTCCGACGACCGGCCGCGCGCGGTCGGCGCCTGGTCGGGGCTCGGCGGCGTCGCCGGGGCGGTCGGCCCGTTCGCGGGCGGCTGGCTGGTGGAGGCGGCGGGCTGGCGGTGGGTGTTCCTGCTCAACGTCCCGCTCGCGGTGGTCGTGGTGCTCGTCGCCGCGCGGCACGTCCCCGAGAGCGTCGATCCGGCCGCCCGCGGGCGCTTCGACGTGCCCGGCGCCGCGCTGGCCGCCCTCGCCCTGGCGGGGACGACGTACGCGCTGACCGAGGCGCCGGCCGGCCGCACGCCGGGCGCCGTGATCGCCGTCGCCGCCGTGGCGGGCGTCGCCGCGGCGGCCGGGTTCGTCCTGCTGGAGCGGGCGCGCGGGCGGGGCCGGCGGCTGTTCGGCGGGCGGGTCCGGCCGGGCGGGCGCGAGGTGCCGCAGCCGATGCTGCCGCTGGACGTGTTCGCCTCCCGCCAGTTCTCCGCGGTCAACGTCGTCACGTTCATCATGTACGGCGGGATGGGCGTGCTGTTCTTCCTGTTCGTGCTGAACCTCCAGGTCGTCGGCGGGTTCTCGCCGATCGCGGCGGGCACCGCGCTGCTGCCCGTCACGGCGCTGATGCTGCTGCTGTCGGCGCGGGCGGGCGCGCTCGCGCAGAAGATCGGCCCGCGGCTGCCGATGACCGCCGGGCTGGTGGTCGCCGCGTTCGGGATGCTACTGGTCGGCCGGATCGACAAGGACTCCTCCTACGTGCGGGACGTGCTGCCCGCCGTGGTGGTGTTCGGGCTGGGGCTGGCCGCGGTCGTCGCGCCGCTGACCGCGACGGTGCTGGCGACGGCGGACGTCCGGCACGCGGGCGTCGCCAGCGGCGTCAACAACGCGGTCGCTCGGGCCGCCGGGCTGCTCGCGGTCGCGGCGATCCCGCCGCTGGCCGGGCTGACCGGCGACGCCTACAACGACCCCGCCCTCTTCTCGCACGGCTTCCGCATCGCCATGACGGCCTGCGCGGGGCTGCTGGCCGCGGGCGCCGTCCTGACGTTCTTCACCGTGTCCAGCGACGCGCTGCGCGCGCCGACCGGCGAGCAGGTCGAACCCGAGTGCCGGCGGCACTGCTCCGTCGGCGCCCCGCAGCTCCAGCCCGAACCGGACGCCGTCCCCGCCGGCTCTCCCGGGCCGGACGACCGGAACGCGGCGCCGCCGCGGTCGTGACCGCGCGGCCGTTCCGGGCCGATTCCGGCTATGTCCAGGACCGGAGCGGTTCGTTGTCATACGGTCGTGGCATGAATCTGCGGCAGCTGCGCTACGTCGTGGCGACCGCCGACCACGGCACGATGACGTCGGCGGCCCAGGCTCTCTATGTCGCGCAGCCGGCGCTGTCGCGCGCCGTCCGCGAGCTGGAGCGGGAGCTCGGCGTGGAGCTGTTCGCGCGCTCCGGCCGGGGCGTGGTCCTCACTCCCGTCGGCGAGCGGGTGGTCCGTGAGGCGCGGGCGGCGCTGGACGCCGTCGACGCGATCGAGGGGATGTCGGCGGCCCGCTCCGACGGGCGCGGCGCCGAGCTCCGCGTCGCCACCACGCCGTCGCTGGAGCCGGAGCTGACCGGGCGGCTGCTCCCCCGGTTCGCCCGGGACCAGCCGGCGGTGCGGGTCCGGGTGGTGCGGTGCGCGGGCCGGGAGGAGGTCGCCGCCCTGCTGCGGGCCGGGCGCGCCGACCTCGCGCTCACCGACCTGCCGGTCCCCGGCGACCTGACGGCGCACCCGTTCGAGCAGCGGGAGATGGTGCTGGTCTCGCCGCCGGCGCTGCGGGTCCGCGAGCCGGTGCCGCCCGCCGCGCTGGACGGCATGCGGCTGGTGCTGCCGGCCCGGGGCGGCGCCCGGCGCGCGGAGGTCGACGCGGTGCTGCGGCGGACCGGCGCGAAGCCGGTGCCGGTCGCGGAGTCCGACGACCGGGCCGCCTGGCTGGGCTGGGTGCGCGCCGGGCTCGGCTCGGTGCTGTGGTACCGCAACCAGCTGGAGGACACCGACGGCCTGGCCGTCCGGTCGTTCATGCCGCCGATCACCCGGCTGGTCGGGCTGGTGCACGCGCACCGGCGGCTCCCGCCGTCCGCCCGCGACTTCCTGGCCTTCGCGAAGGACGACGGGCGGGAGCCGCGCGGGCGCGAGCCCCGCTGATCACGTCCCTCCCCGGCCGGCCGTCGGGTTCGGAGTGGCCGGTCGGCCGTGCCATGATCTGCGCGTGGAGACGACGCACGCACTCTGGCTGCTGGCCGTGCCGGTCGGCGCGCTGATGGTGGCCGCGGCGGCGCGCCGCGGCGGAGCGCCGGCGCCGCTGGTCCTGGTGATCGCGGGGCTGCTGTTCTCGTTCGTGCCGGGCGTTCCGGAGTTCGAGCTGAACCCGGAGTTCGTCCTGTACGTCTTCCTGCCGCCGCTGCTGTTCTCGGCCGCGTGGCAGAGCTCGTACGCCAACATGCGGGAGAACGCCTGGTCGATCGGGCTGCTGTCGGTCGGGCTGGTGCTGTTCACCACGTTCGCCGTCGGGTACGCGGCCCACGCGCTCGTCCCGGGGCTGCCGCTGTCGGCGGCGTTCGTGCTCGGCGCGATCGTCGCGCCGCCGGACGCGGTCGCGGCGGTCAGCGTGGCGCAGCGGCTCGGGCTGCCGCGCCGCATGGTGACGGTGCTGGTCGGGGAGAGCCTGTTCAACGACGCGACGGCGCTGACCGCGTTCCGCGTCGCGGTGATCGCGGCGACGGGCGCGGGCTTCACGCTGGCGGACGGGGTGTGGCGGTTCCTGTTCGCGGCGGTGGCCGGCGCGGCGGTCGGGCTGCTGCTCGGGCCGCCGCTGCACTGGCTGCGGACCCGCATGAACGACCCGCTGGTGGAGAACGGGGTGGCGGTGCTCGCGCCGTTCGCGGCGTACCTGATCGCCGAGAGCGTGCACGCCTCCGGCGTGATCGCGGTGGTGGTCAGCGGGATCTACCTCGGCCACCGGTTCACCGAGTCGGCGCCGGTGACCCGGCTGATCGGGCACTCGTTCTGGAAGGTCGTCGTCTTCGTCCTGGAGTCGGTGGTGTTCCTGCTGATCGGGCTGCAGCTGCCGCCGGTGGTGGACGGGGTGTCCGGGCACGGCTGGCCGGAGCTGACCTGGTGGGCGGTGGCGATCTTCGCGGTGACGGTCGCGGCCCGGTTCGTCTGGGTGTTCCCCGCGTCCCGGCTGCCGCGGCTCCTGTCGCGCCGGCAGCGCGCCCGCGAGGACGTCGGGTTGCGCGGCGCGACCGTCGTGTCCTGGGCGGGCATGCGCGGGGTGGTGTCGCTCGCGGCGGCGTTCGCGATCCCGTTCGAGGCGTCGCACGCCCCCTTCCCCGGCCGCGACCTGATCATCTTCTTCACGTTCACGACCGTGCTCGGGACTCTGCTGGTGCAGGGGCTGACGTTCCCGGCGCTGATCCGGGTGCTGCGCATCGGCAGCGAGCGGGAGCGCTACACCGACACGGTGGCGGAGGCGGGCGCGCAGCACGCGGCGGCGAAGGCGGCGCTGGACCGGCTGGAGGAGCTGAACGCGGCCGAGGAGCTCGACGAGGCGGTCGTGCGGCGGCTGCGGCAGCTGGCCGAGCACCGGCAGCTGCGGGCGTGGGAGCGGCTCGGCGGCGGGACGGGCCCGGAGGGCGAGGAGGTCCCGACGGCCACCTACCGGCGGCTGCGGCGGGAGATGCTGGCGGCGGAGCGGCGGGTGTTCGTGCAGATGCGCGACGACCGCCGGATCGACGACGAGGTGCTGAACCGGGTCCTGCACGAGCTGGACCTCGAGGAGGTCGCGCTCAGCCGCGACTGACGCGGCCGACCGGGCGCCTGCGCGGCCGCCCGGCCGCGGTCGCGGTCGACGCCGCCGGGGCGCCGGGAACGGCGCCCTCGGCGGCTCTCCTTCACGCCCCGTTCAGGGGCCGCTCGGGGAGTTCGACGGCGTAGGACTCCTTCACCACGTCCAGGTGGTGCCAGGACTCCCGCACCGTCACGCCGGGCACGGACCGGATCCCGTCCAGGACGGCGACCAGCTCCGCGCGGGAGGCGGCCTCGGCCTGGCCGACGATGTCGTACCGGCCGAACCCGGTCGCCAGGTAGCGGACGCCGTCCTGCGCGGCGACCGCCTCGGCGGCCTTGCGGAGCCCGCCGGTCACCAGGAGCCCGAACCCGCCGAGCTCGGCGGCGCCGAGGGCGAGGGGGTCGGCCAGCCCGGTGACCTGGATGACGCCGGTGCGCATCAGCCGGACGACGCGGGCCCGGGTGGCGGCCTGCGACAGCCCGATGATGTGGGCGAGCCGGGTGTAGGGGGCGCGCCCGTCGCGCTGCAGCTCCTGGAGCAGCCGCCAGTCGATGTCGTCGAGGGTGACCTCGCCGAGCTCCCGCACCACCGCGTGGGTGTCGCGGACGGTGCAGACCGAGCGGAAGACCTCCGCCGAGCGCACGCCGGGGACGGACCGCAGCCGGTCCACCTCGGTCGCGAGCGCGGCGTCGTCGCGGGTGCGGACCTGCGCGACCAGGTCGTGCGGGCCCGCTGTCAGCGCGGCGAAGCTGACCGCGGGGAGGCCGGCGACGGCGTCCGCGACCTCCCGGGCCGAGCCCTCCACGGTGACCGAGACGTGCCCGATCGCCTCCGCGCCGACGACGGCGGCGTGCACGATGCCGACGACGCGCACGACGCCGGTCTCGAGAAGGTTCTGCACCCGTGCCCGCACGGCCGTGCGGGAAAGCCCGACACGGTCGGCGAGCGCCTGGAACGTCGCCCTGCCATCCCGCTGGAGCTCGCGGACGAGCACGGCGTCGACCGCATCCAGCACGGCTGTCCTCCTCGACATGTGATGAATCGTTCTGCTGGCAACTGCAAGATCATTCCATTTCAAGACGGTATGGCGTCAAATATTGATCTTGCTCGTGTTCGCCCCGCCCGGCGACCGTCGAAGCGTCGGCGCCGGGTTCCGGGCGGCGCCGTTTCCGACGCCGCGCCGACCGGTCCGGGAGCGCAACGCGGCCGGGCCCCCGGGCGCGCGCGGGCCCGTGCGAGGGCGGGCGGCGGGCGCGCGGGGTGGCGATGGTCACTCCCGGGGGGACGGTGCGGGCGGGGCGGCCCGCGGCGCGGACGGACGGTGCTGACCGGGTTCGAGTGCGTGACCTGCATTCCGCCTTCTCCCGGTGTTCTGATGTGCGCGCCCCCTACGGCGGGTCGGCCGTCCGCGTGACGCACATGTAAGAAAAGTGCATCGGGGGCGCAGTTACGTCAAGAGGTAACTTTACAGAGAGCCAAGCCTCACGTTGCACGCTTTTCAGCCTCGTCCGCGAAGACACTTCCGTAACGCCTGGAAGGGCGCGGACACAACGCGGGAGATCACCCGGACGATCCCCGGGGACACACGACCATCACCCCCGGTCACGGGCCTGCGGGGGGCCGGCGCGGCCCCGGGCGAGCGCTTGGCCGGAGCACTCGCGGGTATGGATCACAATGTACGGTGGCCCAGCCACTCTGATCCGCGATTGGTGTGTAGTACAGCCGTGCACCTGCTGAACGGTGAGCGTTCCGCTCACGATCTCACCTACAACGACGTCTTCATGGTCCCGCGCCGCTCCGCGGTCGGGTCCCGCCTGGAGGTGGACCTTTCCACGATCGACGGCAGCGGGACCACCGTGCCGCTGGTCGTGGCGAACATGACGGCGGTGTCCGGCCGCCGGATGGCCGAGACCATCGCCCGCCGGGGCGGCGTCGCGGTGCTCCCGCAGGACATCCCCGTCGAGGTCGTCTCGGAGGTCATCGGCTGGGTGAAGCGCCGCGACCTGGTGGTGGACACCGCCATCCGGCTGGACCCGGGCAGCACCGCGGGCGAGGCGCTGGCGCTGCTGCCCAAGCGCGCGCACGGCGCCGTGATCGTGGTGGAGGACGACCGGCCGGTCGGCGTGGTGACGGAGGCCGACTGCCAGAGCGTCGACCGGTTCGCGCAGCTGCGCGACATCATGTCGCGGGACCTGGTGACGCTGCCGCACGGCGTCGACCCGCGCGAGGCGTTCAACCGGCTGCACGAGCGCGGGCACCGGCTCGCGCCCGTGGTGGACGCCGAGGGCCGGCTCACCGGCGTGCTCACCCGGACGGGCGCGCTGCGCGCCACGCTCTACAAGCCCGCCGTCGACACGGCGGGGCGCCTGCGCGTCGCCGCGGCGGTCGGCGTGAACGGGGACGTCGCGGGCAAGGCGAAGGCGCTGCTGGAGGCGGGCGCCGACCTGCTCGTGGTGGACACCGCGCACGGCCACCAGGAGAAGATGATCGGCGCGCTGGCCGCCGTGCGGGGCCTGGACCCGTCGGTGCCGGTGGTGGCGGGCAACGTGGTGACCGCCGAGGGCACCCGCGACCTGATCGAGGCGGGCGCCGACATCGTCAAGGTCGGCGTGGGCCCGGGCGCGATGTGCACGACCCGGATGATGACCGGGGTCGGGCGGCCGCAGTTCTCGGCCGTGCTGGAGTGCGCCGCCGAGGCCCGCCGGCTCGGCCGGCACGTGTGGGCGGACGGCGGCGTCCGGCACCCGCGCGACGTCGCGCTCGCGCTCGCGGCGGGCGCGGCGAACGTGATGGTGGGCTCCTGGTTCGCCGGCACCTTCGAGTCGCCGGGCGACCTGCAGCGGGCCGCCGACGGCCGGCTGTACAAGGAGAGCTTCGGCATGGCGTCGGCGCGGGCCGTCCGGCTGCGCACCGCCGAGGACTCGCCCTTCGACCGGGCCCGCAAGGCGCTGTTCGAGGAGGGCATCTCCACGTCGCGGATGTTCCTGGACCCGCGGCGCCCCGGCGTCGAGGACCTGATCGACTCGATCGTGGCCGGGCTGCGCAGCTCCTGCACCTACGCGGGCGCGCGCACCCTGGAGGAGTTCCACGAGCGGGCGACGGTCGGGATCCAGAGCGCGTCCGGCTACGCCGAGGGGATGCCGCTGTCCACCAGCTGGTGACCCGCCGCTGACCGGCTCGCGGCGCCGGATTTACGCGACACGGCCCCGGAACGGCCTCCCGACCAGCCCGGTGACCTGCACGCTCTTGGTGCGGGGCGGGGATGCGGGGTCCGCCGCCCCGGAGGGGGCGGCAGCATGGTCGACGGGGATCCGGCGGGCGCGTCCGGCGGGGCCGGGCGGGGGCCGGCCGGCGGGCGCGCGGCGCCCGTCCGGCTCGCCGAGGCGCTGCTGGTCGCGGCCGTGTCGCCGGTGGTGCCGGGCATCGCGCATCTGCGGGCCGGGCGGGTCCGGCTGGGCGGGGCGCTGCTCGGCGCTCAGGCGGCGGCGCTGACCGCGGCGGCGCTCGCCGCCGGGCGCTACCGGGCGCTGTTCCTGGAGCTGTCGGCGCGGCCGTCCTGGCTGCTGGCACTGGCGGCCGCCTGCGTGGCCCTGGCGGCCCTGTGGGCGCTGCTGATCGCCCACTCGTACGCGGTGCTGGCGCCGGAGGGGCTCTCGCCGCTGTGGCGGCTGGCCGGGGGCACCACCGTCTCGGTGCTGTGCCTGCTGGTGATCGTGCCGCCGTTGAGCCTCGCCCAGTACGGCTACGTGCAGCGGCACCTGATCCGGGCGGTCTTCGCGGACGGGCCGGTGGCGCCCGCCGCCGTCCAGGTCGCCGCCCGGCACGGGGCGGCGCGGGACGCGGCCCGGCGCCCGACCGCGCCGCGCCTCAACGTGCTGCTCATCGGCGCCGAGCCCGGCGAGCCGCAGGCCCCCGAACGCGTCGGCGGCATCACCCTGGCCGCGGTCGACGCCCGGTCCGGCGCCACGACGCTGCTGAGCCTGCCGGACGGCCTGCGCCGCGTCCCGGTGTGGTCGGGCACGGAGCCGGTCCCGTTCCCTCCGGGGCGTCCGCTGGCCGACGTGTACCGCGAGGGCGCCGCGCATCCGGAGCTGCTCGCGGGCGGCGGGCCCGTCCGGGACGCCGGCGCCGAGCTGCTGAAGCGGACGGTCGCCCACATGCTCGGGCTGGACGTCCCCTACTACGTGAAGGTGGACGCGCGCGGGGTCCGGGAACTCGCCGGGACGACCTCACGCGCCGCACCTGCCAAGAAAGGCTGTCCTTTTTGGGCAAATTTTCGGGAAACCGGGCCATTGGCGGTGCTGAAGCGATACCAGCGACTCGCCCGGGTTCTCATCAATTCGGTAAACACCGACGTGCCCCGCCGGCTGCTCCCGGCGCTCGCCGGGCTGGCCGCCAAGATCGAGAAAGCCGAGATCACGAGCCTGCGACCAGCGGCGTCCGCCGCCTCCCTGCCCCGTGCGGACCACCCCGCACTGCGCGCCCTGGCGGCGCGGGAGCCCGGCGACCCGGTCCCGGCCGCCCGGCCCGCGAGCGGATTGCCTATCCTGATCGAGAGCTGCAACTGATCGACGTCGCGCTCGCATGCGGTCGACTCCCACGCAACCTTTGTCCGGTTCTGCGCGTCCATAATGTGAGCCAGGGGCTTAATTCACCATGGGTGGGGGACGGAGCGTTACATGTCGAGTCCATCGGCGGGCGGACGCGTCCCGGAAGATGACGTGGACCGTTCCTCGGACGGCGCGGGGGGCCTCCCCCGCGCGCTGGCGCTGACCCTGGCGTCGGCGCTCGTCTGGGGCGTGGCGCACCTCGCCGCGGGGCGCCGGGTGGCCGGCGGGCTCCTGCTCGGCCTGTGGGTCGTGGCGGTGGCGGCCCTGGCGGTCACCGTCACCGTCTACCGCTCCAGCCTCGTCCACCTCGCCGTCCGGCCGGACGAGCTGCAGCGCCTGGCCGCCGGCATCGTCGTCCTCGGGGTCGTGTGGGTCGCCGTGGTGATCCGCTCCTACCTGGTGGTGCGCCCCGCCGGGCAGTCGATCAGCGCCCGGACGCTCGGCGCCGCCGCCGTCGCGGTGATGTGCTTCGCCGTCGCGGTGCCCGTGGCGTGGGGCGCGCACAGCACCTACGTCTACCGGGACGCGCTGACGAGCATCTTCCGCACCGGCAGCCAGAACGGCCGGCAGATCGACACCTCGGACCCGTGGGACGGGCAGCCGCGGGTGAACATCCTGCTGCTCGGCGGCGACTCGGCGGCCGACCGGACCGGCGTGCGCACCGACAGCATGACGCTCGCCAGCGTGAACACCAGGACCGGCGAGACGGTGCTGCTGAGCCTGCCGCGCAACCTGGAGAAGTTCCAGATGCCGCCCGGCCCGGCGCGCGACCGGTTCCCGTACGGCTTCACCGGCGACGGCCCGGAGAACCCGGGGCTGCTGAACGAGGTGTACGAGTACGCCGAGAACCACCCGGACGTGGTGCCGGGCGTGCCGAAGAACCGCCGCGGCCCCGAGCTGCTGAAGGCCACCATCGCCGGGATCCTCGGGCAGCGCGTCGACTACTACATCCTGGTCGACATGTTCGGCTTCGCCGACATCGTGGACGCGATGGGCGGCGTGAAGATCAGGGTCACCCAGCCCATCCCGTACGGGCTCGACGGCCAGGTGCTGCAGCCCGGCTACCGGACGCTGAAGGGCAAGGAGGCGCTCTGGTACGGGCGGTCCCGCACCGACAGCGACGACTACGTGCGGATGGGCCGGCAGAAGTGCCTGATGCGGGCGATCGCGCAGCAGGCCGACCCGCAGACCGTGCTGACCAGCTTCGACAAGCTCGCCGCCGCGGCGAAGCGGACGCTGTCCACCGACATCCCGCAGGAGCTGCTGCCCGCGCTGATCAAGCTGTCCGGCAAGGTCAAGGACGGCGCGCAAATCAACAGCCTGCAGTTCGTCCCGCCGCTGATCAACTCCGGGAACCCGGACTTCGGGCTGATCCGCCGGCTGACCGCCAAGGCCGTCGCCCCGGAGCAGGCGCACCCGACCGGCTCGACGAGCCCGTCGCCGACCGGCTCGTCCAACCTCGCGGCGAACGGCTCGCCGAGCGCGACGCCGAGCGCGGGCGCGTCGGACGGCGCGTCGCCGAGCCCGTCGGGGCCGCCGGCGCCGGAGAGCAAGCCGACGTCCCTCGCGGCGACCTGCCCGTCCTGATCGTCGCGCCGGTCCTTCGCACCGGTCCTTCACGAGCGGTCCCTCACGGGCGGTCCTTCACGGGCGGTCCTTCACGGGTGGTCGCGCGGCGGCGGTGGCGCGACACTGGCCGGGTGAAGCCCGCATACCGTGTCCGCTCGGTCGTCAACGTCGTCAACCTCTCGACGCCGCTGGGCCTGCTGCTCGCGCTGACGGCGGCGCGCCCCTCCGGCGGCGGCCCCCGGCTGCGCGGCGCCGGGGACGGCCTGCTGGTGGCGGGCGGCTACCGGCCGCCGGTGCCGGTGGCGTCGACGTTCACGGTCGGCAACGTGATCCTGGTCCGCGGCGACGCGTCCGGCCTGCCGTCCGACCCCCGGCTGCTGCGGCACGAGGCCCGGCACGCCACGCAGTACGCCTGGTGCCTCGGCATCGTCATGATCCCCCTCTATCTCGCGTGCGCGGGCGTGTCGATGGCGCTGTGCGGCGACTGGGCGTCCTTCAACCCCTTCGAGCGGCTCGCGGGGCTGGCGGACGGCGGCTACGAGCGGCGCCCGCTGCGCCCGTTCCTGCGGCCGTTCCTGCGGGGCCGCCGCTGACCTCCCGCCCGTCCGGTGTTCGGGCAGGTCCCGCGAGGGGGGATCATTGAAGGAGAACACTTCCGACCACGAGAGGGCGGGTACGGGTGCCCCGGATCCTTGGCTGCGACGCCTTCCGCGTCGCGATGCCGCGCGGGCGGCGGCCGGAGAGCATTCTCGTGCGGCTCTCCGGCGGGGACGGCGCGGCGGGCTGGGGCGAGATGGCCGTCCCGACCGGGACGGCGAACCCCGGGCCCGGCTGGGCCGACATCGAGAAGCGGATGGCGCCGGCGCTGATCGGCCTGGACTGGGACCGCCCCGAGGACGTGTCGGCCGCCGCCGACCTCGGCGCGAACGAGGCCGCCGCGGCGATCGACGTCGCCTGCTGGGACCTGTGGTGCCGGGAGCGGGGCCTGCCGCTCGCGCACGCGCTCGGCGGGACGCGGACGTCCATCGTCACCGGCGCCCGGCTCGGCCCCGAGCCGATCCTGGACACGGTCGCGTCCCGCGCCAACCGGGCGGTGGGCGCGGGCCACACCCGGGTGACCCTGCCGATCCGGCCGGGCTGGGACGTCGAGCCCGTCCGGGCGCTGCGGGAGGCCTACCCGGCGCTGGCGCTCGTCGCGGACGCGGGCCACGCCTACACCGAGTCCTCCGAGCACATGGCGGTGCTGGAGGCGCTGGACGCCTACGGGCCGGTGGCGATCGAGCGGCCGTTCGCCGCCGACGACCTCGCGGCGCACGCCCGGCTCCAGCTGCGCGTCGGCGCGGCGGTCGCCCCGGCGGTCGGCGACCTGGAGACCCTGGACGCGGCGATCACGCTGGAGGCGGGCCGCGCGCTGCACCTGCGGCTGGACCGGCTCGGCGGGCTGACGGCGGCGCGCAGCGCCCACGACCTGGCGTACGCGGCGGGCTGGGACGTGTGGTGCAGCGGGTGCGGCGCGTTCGGCATCGGGCAGGCGGCGGCGGTGGCGCTGGCGGCGCTGCCGGGCTGCACGCTGCCGAGCGACGTGTCGGACCCGGCGGGCGGTCCGGTGTTCGTGACGCCGCCGGTCCGCTCGTCCGGCGGGGTCGTCGGGGTGCCGCTGACCCAGCCGGGCCTCGGCCACGAGATCGACGAGGCGCGCATCGGGCGGCTGGCGACCCGCCGGATGCGGCTGCCCGCCTGATGCCCGCGGACGTCTGGATCGTGGCGGGCCCGCCCGGCGGCGGCAAGTCGACCGTGTGCGACCTGCTGCTGGCGCGGCTGCGCCCGGTCCCGGCGCTGCTCGACAAGGACACCCTGTTCGGCCCGTTCGTCGCGGCGACGCTGGCCGCGCACGGCCGCGACCCCGGTGAGCGCGAGGGCCCCTGGTACGACGAGCACGTCAAGCGGCACGAGTACGCCGGGCTCACCGCTGCGGCGCGGGAGATCCGCGGGCACGGCTGCCCGGTGCTGCTGAGCGCGCCGTTCACCGGGCAGATCCGCTCCCCCGCCCGCTGGGCGGAGTGGGTGGAGGCGCTCGGCGGCGCGCGGGTGCGGCTGCTGTGGATCCGCACGGACGCCGCCACGCTCCGGCACCGCCTGGAGCGGCGCGGCCTGCCCCGCGACGCGGGGAAGCTGGCCAGGTTCGACGCCTTCGTCGCGCGGATGCGGCCGGAGGAGCCGCCTCCCGTCCCGCACGCGGTCGTCGACAACCGGCTGGCGGCGCCGCGCCCGCTGGAGGCGCAGCTGGACGCGCTGCTCGCCTGACGGCCCGCGCGCGTCACGGCCCGCGCGCGTCACGGCCCGCGCGCGTCACGGGCGGCGCGCGTTACGGGGCCGCGTGGGTTACGGGCCGCGCGCGTCACGGCCCGGTGGGTTACGGGCCGGTGGTTCCGGGGCCGGGGGGGGGGCGCGCCCCCCGCGCGCGGCGCGGGCCCGCGGGGGCCGGCGGGGGGCGACCCCCGGGGGGGTTTTTGTTGGGGGGGTGGTTTGGGGGGGGGGCGCGGGG
>NZ_JBEPCJ010000137.1:0-19382 GCF_040299565.1 Spirillospora sp. NPDC000708 | reverse complement strand
CATCAGCTCCTCGAAGTAGAGCCGGCCGGACGCGTCCCGGTGCCGGGTGTGCCGTTTCGGCGGCACGTCGCCGACCCGCCGGTAGTGCGCCATGAATTGCCTCCTTGCTGTTCAGATGCCATCTGGACGGGCGCGGTCGGCCCCGGCTCGCGTGCCCGCTCGGAACCGCCGTGATCGCCGGCAACGCATGCCTTGGCGTCGGCTCGGGAGAACTGAGGACGCTCGGTGGCCGCTTGCCTGTGGCCTCACCGTTCAGGTGGTGGGGAGGGCCGCGGCGATGCCGAGGTGGAGCATTTCTCTGGTGAAGTCGCAGGAGTAGCCGGTCCAGGCGTCCCGGAGGAGTTTCTCCGGACCGGCGCCCGTGGAGACTCCGGTGGCTCCGTGCAGCCGGACCGCGGTTTGCGCGCATTGGATCGCCGCGTCCACGGCGCGGGTCTTGGCCGCCGGAACCAGGACGGCGAGCTCGCTTGGATCGGCTCCCTCGTCCAGCGCCGTCGCCGCTTCATGGACCAGCAGCCGGGCCGTCCGCACGGTCACCGCCATCTCCGCCAGGTCGAGGGCCACGGCCTGGTGCTCGCGCAGCGGGCGGCCCCAGCTGTGGCGTGCGGCCGTATAGGCGCGGGCGAGTTCCTCGGCGGCGCGCGCGACGCCGACAAAGGCCGCGGCGAGACCGACCGCCATACCCGGTGTGGCGCTCATCAGCAATCGCAACGCTCCGCCCTCTGGCCCGATCCGGGAGGAGGCGGGCACGCGAACCTGGTCGAGGAACACCTCGGCGTGGAAGCCGGTGCGCAATCCCAGCAGCCGGGAACGAGGACCGCAGGACAGGCCCGCGGTGTCGGCGGGGATCCAGAAGGCGCTGGTCGATTCGACACCGGGACGGCCCGTGGCCGTCCTCGCGAAGACGATGTAGGCGTCGGCGACGCCCGCGTTGGTGACCCACTGCGCCTTGGCACCGCTGATGACGTAGTCGTCGCCGTCCCGAACCGCACGGGTGCGGTAGCCGGACTCCGGACCGGGCCGGGGGTCGAACAGCTCGGAACCGGCGACCGACGGCTCGTTCATCGCGCCCGCGAGAACGGTGGCGCCGGACGCTATGCCCGGCAGCCACCGTTCCTTCTGCTCCGGCGTGCCCGCCGCGAGGATCAGACCGGGGACGGTCATGGTGAGGTTCAGCCCGGCGGCGAACCCCGCGTCCACCGCACCGAGCTCCTCGGCGACGATCGCGTTGTCGAACTGCGTCCCGCCTCCCCCGCCGTACTCCTGGGGAATGAGCAGGCCGGGAAGTCCGAGTTCCGCCGCGCCTTTCAGCAGGTCGCGGTTGGCCTCGCAGGACAGCTCACCGTCATCGGGAGGAAGCGCGGGGGCCAGGCGGTTGCGGGCGTAGGCGGCGACCGTGTCGCGGAGCGCTTGCCGTTCGGGCGTGATGCGGGTCATGGCATCGCCTTTCCGCTGCGCAGGCGGTCGATGCCGATCGCGACCACGAGGACGACGCCGCTCACGACGTTGCTCCAGAACGGGCTGACGCCGGCGAGGGTGACGCCGTTCTGCAGGACGCCGAGGAACAGCACGCCCAGCAGCGTGCCGAGCAGGGAACCCCGGCCGCCCATGAAGGACGTCCCGCCGAGCAGTACGGCGGCGCCGGCCGTCAGTTCCATCCCGATGCCCGCGTCCGGCGAGGTCGAGGTCAGGCGCGCCGCGCCGACGACGCCGGCGAGGCCCGCGAGCGCCGCGCACAGCGTGTAGACGGCGACGCGGACGCCGGCGACGCTGATCCCCGCCAACCTCGCGGCCTCGGGGTTGCCGCCCACCGCGTACACCATGCGGCCGAACCCGGTGTAGCGCAGCACGAGGACGGCCAGCGCGAACACCACGGCAGCGATCACCACCGTGATCGGGACACCGGCGACGCGCTGCGAACCGAGCTTCACCAGGAACGCGTGCTTGAAGATCGTCTGCGACTGCCCGCCGGACCAGATCTGCGCGAGCCCGTGCAGCAGCGTCCCGGTCCCGATCGTGACGACCAGGAACGACAGTCCCGCCCTGCCGATGAGCAGGCCGTTGGTCAGCAGCCCGGCGACCAGCGCAGCGGCGACCGAGGCGAGCAGCGCGGCGGGGGCGGGCAGGACGTCCAGCAGCTTCCAGCAGACAATCGCCGAGAAGCCCATCATGCCGCCGACCGACAGGTCGATGCCCCCGGTCAGCAGCACGAACGTCATCCCGGTGGCGACCAGCAGCAGCACCACGTTCGTCTCGGCGATGTTCATGAAGTTGTCGACCGTGAGGAACTGCGGCTGCGTCACCGACAGCCCCACGATCAGCAGCACCAGGACGGCGAGCACCCCGAGGTACTGCGAGGTCGCCTGCACCGCGTCCCGGGCCCTGCCGGAGGCCGGGCCCCGCGGCGCGGCCGCGGTCAGTGTCTTGTCAGGCAGCGTCATCTCGGTCCCCTCCCCCAAGCGCCAGCAGCGCGATGGCCTCCTCGCTCGCCTCGTCCCGGTCGAGGACGCCGGCCGGGCGGCCCTCGGCGAGCACGATGATCCGGTCGGCGAGCCCGAGGAGCTCCAGCAGATCGGACGAGGCGAGCACGACTGCGGCCCCGGCCTCCGCCAGCCCGCCGATCAGTTCGTAGATGTCGGCGCGGGCACCGATGTCCACGCCGCGGGTCGGTTCGTCCAGCAGCAGCACCTTCGGGGCGTGCCCGATGGCGCGGGCGAGCACCAGCTTTTGCGCATTCCCGCCCGACAGCGTCCCGACCGCGACGTCCACTCCCGGGCAGCGGACCCGGTACTCGGCGACCGCGCGGTTCGCGCGTTCCCGGTCTCGGGCGCGGTCCGTCCTGCGCAGGGCGCGCAGCCAGGGGACCGCGAGGTTGTCGCGGATCGTGTGGTCGGCCGCCAGCGCCTGCTCGAACCGGTCCTCGGGGACCAGCGCGACCCCGGCCTGGCGGGCGGTGCGGGGGGTGGCGCGTTCCACCGGGCTCCCGTCGACCACGACGGTGCCGTCACGCGGCTTGCGGGCACCGGCGATCGTCTCCAGCAGTTCGCTGCGTCCGGCACCGACCAGGCCCGCGACACCGATGATCTGTCCGGCCCGCACGTCGAACGAGATGGGGTGCGGGGACCGGTCGGTCACCAGCCCCGTGATGCTCAGGCGCACCGCACCGGGCGTCACCGGACGCTTGTGGAAGTACTCGCCGAGGTCGCGGCCGACCATCGCCGAGGACAGCCGCTCGTCGGTGAGCTCGTCGCGGCCCAGCTCGGCCACGGTGCTCCCGTCGCGCAGCACGGTCGCACGGTCGCACGCGCGCCGGATCTCCCGCAGCCGATGGGTGATCATGATGACGCCGCAGCCCTGCGCCGCGAGCCCGTCCACGACGGCGAACAGCCGTTCCGGGTCAGGCAGCCGGGTCGTCACCTCGTCCAGGATCAGCAGCCGCGGTTCTGCGGCCAGGGCCTTGGCGACCTCGACCAGCTCCCGCTCCCCCGGCGGCAGGGTCCCTGCAAGCCGCAGCGGGTCGACGTCCAGCCCCGCGCGCTTCAGGTAGGGCGCCGCCTGTGCGGCCAGCATCGGGCGGCGGACAGCCCGGGCCGCCCGGTTCAGCCGGGACAACAGCACGTTCTCGGCGACCGAAAGGCCCGGGACCAGCGTCGGCTCCTGCGAGACCAGGCACAGCCCCGCGTCGAGCGCGTCCCTGGGACCGCTGAAGGTCACCGGCCGCCCGTCCAGCTCCACGGCGCCCTCGTCCGGCGGCATCGCGCCGGCCACGATCCGCGCCAGTGTGGATTTCCCCGAGCCGTTCTCGCCCGCCAGGCAGACCACCTCGCCGCGGTTCACCAGCAGGTCGGCCCGCCGCAGCGCGGCGACGGGCCCGAACCGCTTGGCGACCCCGGACACCTTCAGCAGCGGCGCTGTGTTCGCGTCCGCCACGTCAGCTCGTCTTGACGTAGGTCTTGCCGTCGCGCTGCTCGAAGGCGACGGAGAACGGGTTGTCCACCCGCTGCGCAATCGGCTGCCAGTCGTCGATGTTCTTCCTGCCGAGCTTCACCGTCGGGATCCAGATCTCCTTGGGCACGCTGCCGCCGCACACCGCGCGCAGCGCCGCGTACGCCAGCGCCTGGCCGGTCTTGTCGTAGGGGACGCCGTAGGTCGCGGTGATCTTGCCGGCCTCGACCAGCGGCACCGCGTCGGGCTGCCCGTTGATGGACACGATCGCCGGGTTGAAACCGCCGCCCAGCGCGGACGCGGCGCCGATCGCCGAGACGTCGTTGAACGTCCAGATGCCCTTGAGGTCCTTGCCGTACTTCTGCCGCCACGACTCGGCGATCGCCTTGGCGTCCTCGGGCGTGATCTTCTGGTTGACCTGGCGGTCCACCACGGTCAGCCCGGCCTGCTTCGCGCCGGCCTCGAACCCGGCCTTCTCCCAGTTCAGCAGCTCGGCGTAGGCCGGGCCGAACATCGCGGCGACCTTGCCGCCGCCGACGAGCGACTTCAGCGTCTTCGCACCGTCCACGCCGGCGAAGTCGACGTCGTCGTGGACGGAGGTGAAGTACGGCCCGCCGACCTTGGTGTCCAGCACGATGATCGGGACCTTCTTCGCCCGCGCCTGCGCGAACACCCCCTGGGTGGCGTTCGGGTCGACGGGGTTGGCGATCAATGCGTCGACCTGCTGCTGCATCAGTGTGTTGAGGTCGGAGATCTGCTTGCCGGGGTTGAGGTTGGCGTTGACGGCCTTGAGCTTGGCTCCGTACTTGGCCAGGGCCTTGGTCAGGATCTCCTCGATCGCCTTGAAGTTCGGGTCGGGCAGCGGCTCGCTGAACCCGATGGTCTTGCCCTTGGCCGCGTTGCAGCCCGTCCCGTCATCGCCTCCCGACGCGGCGGCATTGCTCTTGCCACCGCCGCCGCAGGCGGCCGAGCCGAGCAGAAGTCCGGCCGCCACCAAACGGGCCGCGGTGCGGCGCGCACGCACGGTCATATGCCACCTCCGGCAGTCTTACCGCATGACGGTCGTCACATAGCTGACGACTGGAACCACGGTTGTACGCCCTTGCGGCCACGACCTCCGAGACAAAGGGTTCGCTGGACGGACCCGCACGCGCGACCGCCCGGACCGTGCACACTGGGGGCATGCGAGGACCCGAGAGCGACCTCATCGACGGAGACTGGGCGGGCGCGACACCGTCCATGGCCCGCAGCCCCCGCAGCGGCGCCGCCGGCGAACCCGGAACGGGCCGCCCCAAGATGCTGATCATGGACGTCTGCGGCGCCTACATGCGGCCGCTCGGCGGATGGTTCGCCATCGCGAAGATCGTGCAGCTGATGAATGAGCTCGGGGTGGACGAGACCGCGACCCGGTCGGCGCTGTTGCGGATGCGCCGCAAAGGCCTGCTCGAATCGGAGAACCGGGCGGGCACGCGCGGGCTCCGGCTGACCGAGCAGGCGCTCGCCGCGCTGGAGGAGACCGACCGGCGGATCTTCGGCCCCCGCCACCCGGCCTACCTCGGCGACGGCTGGGTCCTGGTGTCCCTGTCGGTCCCCGAAGACGAACGCTCCAAGCGGCACGTCCTGCGCTCGCAACTGTCCTGGCTCGGCTTCGGTAACCTCGGCAACGGCCTGTGGATGGCGCCCCGCCGCATGCGCGACGAACTGGAGAAGACCGTCAAGCAGCTCGGATTCGAACGGTTCGTGCTGATGTTCGACGCGCAGTACGCCGGGTTCGCCGAACTGTCGGCACTGGCGGAGAAGGCCTGGGACATGGCCGAGCTGACCGAGCTGTACGCCGAGTTCGTCGAATGGTGCGAGCCGGTCGCCGAACGCTGGCAGGACGTCCGGCTCCCGTCCGGCTCCCAGGCGTTCGCCGACTACACGCTGGCCCTCTACCACTGGCGCAAGTTCCCCTACCTCGACCCGGGCCTGCCCAAGGACCTGCTCCCCGCCGACTGGGCAGGGCACCGAGCCGCCGAACTCTTCTTCGACCTACGCAACCGGCTGGAACCCGGTGCGATCGAGTACGTCCGCAAGGTCTGCGCGGCCGGCTGAGTTCGTCCAGCGGACCATGCGGCTCCCGGCCCGCGCGCCCGCCGACCTACCGTGCCTGCGTGATCAAGGGATTCAAGGGCCGGCTGCTCACGCCCGGCGACGCGGGCTACGACGACCACCGGCGCATCTGGAACGAGGCCGTCCAGGCCCGTCCCGCCCTGCTCGCCCGCTGCGCCGACACCGACGACGTCGCCCTCGCCATCGGCCACGCCCACGACAACGGCCTCCCGCTGACCGTCCGCGCGGGCGGGCACAACTTCGCCGGCCGCTCGCTCGCCGACGGCGGCGTCGTGATCGACGTCCGCGACCTGAACGGCATCGCCGTCGACCCCAAACGCCGCATCGCCCGCCTGGGCGCCGGTCTTCGCTGGGGGCAGGTGGATCCCATCCTGCAGGAGCACGGCCTGGCCACAGCCGGCGGATCGGTTTCCAAGGTCGGCGTCGCCGGCTTCTCCCTCGGCACCGGCCTCGGCTGGCTCGGCCGCCTCCACGGACTCGCCGGCGACAACCTCACCGGCGCCACCATCGTCACCGCCGACGGCGCCGTCCGCAACGTCGGCCCTCACGCCGACCCCGACCTCTACTGGGCACTGCGCGGCGCCGGAACCGGGCTCGGCGTCGTCACCGAACTCCGCATGCGGCTGTTCCCCCTCGTCCGCCCGACCACCGGCATGCTCATCCACCGCCTCGAAGACGCCCACAACGTCCTCTGGCAGACCGTCGAAGCCACCGCGGACGCTCCCTCGCATCTCAACTGGGCGGCCGTCCTCACCTGCGCACCCCCCATCCCCGCCCTTCCCGACGACGTGCAGGGCCGCCCGGTCTTCCTCGTCCCCGTCTTCTCCACCGGCCCCGACGGCGCCGACGACCCCCACGTCCAGGCTCTCCGCCGCATCGGCCGCCCCCTCCTGGACACCATCGCGCCGACCGACTTCTGCGCCTTCCAAACCTCCACCGACGACGCCGCCCCCGACGGAACACACTGGGATGTCCGCTCCGAATGGCTCACCCGCCTGGACGGCCCTGCCATCGACCACGCCGCCGCAATGATCGAGGAAGCCTCCTCACCGCTCAGCGAATTCCTCTTCCGCCCCCTCGGCGGCGCCATCTCCGCACCCGACGCCCCCGACACCCCCTTCTCCTACCGCCACGCCGCCTTCATGACCGAGATCATCGCCAACTGGCCCCACGGCGACGGCACCGCCGAACGCGCATGGACCGACAAAGGACTCAACGGCCTGGCGCACCTCTCCGCCGGCGGACCTGATGTCAACCACATCGGACTCGACGAAGACGCCTGCCGCGCCCGCAGCGCCTACTCCCCCACCACCCTGAACCGTCTAGCCGCCATCAAACAGGCCTACGACCCCGAAGAAGTCTTCCAGTCACCGCCATGGGTCCGCGGCTAGCACTCCTCGCCGCGCCGCCGGAAAGCCGTGTCCCTACCGAGACCGCACCCCCGGCACCACCGATCATGGCTGCTGCGATTTGGCACGATCAATGAGATCGCTCCCGGGCGATCCGGTCGGCTACCGCGAGCGCGACGCCGTGGAGTGCGGCATCAACTGACTCAAACGCGACCGTGCGGTCGCCGTCGGCTTCGACAAGCTCGCCGTCCGCTACCTGGCCACCGTCGACATCACCGCCATCAGCCAGCCGGTGCGCGCTGCAGGACGCTGGAACAGCCTGGTGTCGGCGAAATACGGCGAGGGCCCTGTCCAGATCGGTGAGTCCAGCCGTGGCATTCTCTAGCGCCGATGCTTCGGCCCCATACGCGCGCTGCCCCGGTACGCGGGACCGGAAACAACGGCAGGCGTGAGCGGCTGCGATGGAGGTCAAGGCCGGTCTCCAGCTGGGAAGCGCGTACTGTGGTCGGCTTGCTCGGCAGGCTGCGGGAGCCTGCTCGGCGGCGCCGATACCCGCCGGTGAGAGCAGGAGGCAGCGGTGCGGCGTGCATGTCGTGCGAATGCGTTCAAGCCCTGCTGGAGTTGCGTGCCTTCGGCAGCAGTCAGGTGCTCCAAGACCGTCTGTATGTCGGTGTTGCGCTTCTGGCGCAGGTCGTTGAGAAGTTCTGCTCCATCCGGGGTGAGGTGAAGCGAGATCTGGCGGCGGTCGCCGAGGGAGGGCGAGCGCCTCAGCAGAGATGCGCTCTCCAGGCGGTCGCACAGGCGGCTGGCGGATGAGGGCAGGGTCTGCAGTTCCTCGGCGAGCGCTCCGAGGGTGATGCCGGGGCGGTCGTCGACGATCTCTATCGCGTCCAGTTGCACCGGTGACAGGTGCCCCGCTACGGTGCGGCGGGCTCGGTGCCAGACAGCCACCAGAGCGCTTGCGGCTTCTTCGAGGGGCGAGAGGCCAGGGGTGCTTCTGAAGTCGGCGGACATGGCGACGAGGGCACCGACCCTCCTGCACATACGGTCACGATCTGTAACTGCTGTCGACCGTTCCCGATGCGGAGAGCATTATGCGCGACGAACTCGCCGGCCGGGGCCAGGGCTTGGCGGCTTCGCTGCCCACCGGCACCAACGCGCTCGGCTGTGGCCCCGTGCGCTCCTGGGTCCGGGCGTTCGGAGGGCCCGCCTTAAGTATTTGCCATACAGCAACTATTGTCGGTGCATCGGTGGTCGGCCGCAGCGGGGCGGCGCAGGAGTGTGGGAGTAGCCGATGGCGCGGCGGGGCGAGAGAGGTGCGGCGGCCATGCCCGCGCCGCCCGGTCTGCTCGACGGCTCCGGTGTTGCTCCTGTTCCTCCCGACAGCGTGCCTCGCTTGGGGATGCTGGAGATTCTGCTGGTGGAGGACGATCCAGGCGACGCGCTGCTGGTGGAGGACAACCTCGCCGACACCGGGCTGCAGACATCGCTGCGATGGGTGCGTTCGATCGGCGAGGCGCATGGGCCGTTGACGGCAGGACCAAGACCCGATTGCGTGCTGCTGGACCTTCACCTGGGCGAGGTGCAGGGGCTCCAGGTGTTGCGACAGGTGCTGGAGTGGGCGCCCGGCACGGCGGTGGTGGTGCTGACCGGGCTCGCCGAATCGCAGGCCGCGATGGCGGCGGTCGCCGCCGGCGCGCAGGACTACCTGTTCAAAGCGCAGCTGGAGCCTGAGGGCCTCGGACGAGCCGTCCGGTACGCCGTGCAGCGTCGGCAGGTCCAGCGGGCGGTCGCAGCGCTGCAGGCCGAGCAGATGCGCGCTGAGGAGAACGCCCGCCTGGAACGCGGGCTGCTGCCGAGCCCGCGGGTCGCCAATCCGGGCCTGCAGGTGGTGACGCGGTACCGGCCGAGCCGGGTGCACTCGCTGCTGGGCGGGGACTTCTATGACGTGGTGGAGACCGCCGACGGGCTGGTGCACGCCGTCATCGGAGACGTCTCCGGGCACGACCCGGCGGCGGCGGCGTTGGGTGTGAGCCTGCGAGTCGCGTGGCGGTCGTTCGTGCTGGCCGGAGTGCGCGGGGCCCGGCTCCCCGAAATGCTGGAGTCGTTGCTCGTCGCCGAGCAGGGCGGGGCGGAGATGTTCGTCACCCTCACTACCGTCACGCTGTCCCCCGACCGGCCGGTGGCGCGGGTGGTGCGGGCCGGCCATCCGGGTTTCCTGCTGCACGGCCATGGCGGGGTCCGGCTGGTGGAGTCGCCCGGCGGGCTCGGCGTGGGGATGATCCCCGGGCTGGCGACCTGGCAGGAGCACCAGCTGGAGATACCGGCCGGGACGTCGGTGATGATGTTCACCGATGGTCTATTCGAAGTGCGCACGGGTTCGGACAGGCGTCACCTGGGCATGGGGGGTCTGCTCCATCTCGCCCAACGCCACCGGGACCGGCCGGCGGAGCAGTTCGTCGACGCGCTGATCACCGACGTCGAGGCGGCCTCGCTGCGGCACGGCGGCCTCGCCGACGACGTCGCCGTCGTTCACCTGGGATGGGCCAACACGTGAGCCTTTCACTACCGCAGGCGCAGGCCGGTGACCTCACCGGCGTCGCCGATCCGGGCTGACGATGCTGTGGCAGAACCTCGTCGGCAACGCCGTCAAGTTCCGCTCCCCCGACCACGACCCGGTCGTGCGCATCGCCTGCGAGCGGGAGGACGACCGGTGGCACCTGACCGTCACCGACAACGGGATCGGCATCCCGCCCGAGTACCAGGAGAAGATCTTCGTCATCTTCCAGCGGCTGCACGGCCGGGACGCCTACACCGGCACCGGCATCGGCCTGGCCCTGTGCAAGAAGATCGTCGAGTACCACGGCGGCCGGATCTGGCTCGACACCGAACACGCGGACGGCGCCCGCTTCCACTTCACCCTCCCCGTCCTCGACCGATCCGGCGCCGAGCAGGACGCCGATGGCCAGGACACCCCGTCGAAGACCGCCCCCGCCTCCGCCCCCGCCCCTGCCTCCGCCTCCGCGACGCCGCCGGACGGGCCCGCCGCGTCCACCTCATCCGTCACCGACCTCCAGGGAGCCGGTTCGTGACCAGCGCCGCCGTCCAGCCCATCACCGTCCTGCTGGTAGAGGACGACCCGGGCGACGAGCTGATGACCCGCGAGGCGTTCGAGCACAACAAGGTCGGCAGCGCTCTGCATGTCGTCCGTGACGGCGCCGAGGCCCTGGACTACCTGTACCGGCGCGGCGACCATGCCGCGGTGCCGCGCCCCGACCTGGTCCTGCTGGACCTCAACCTGCCCAAACGCGACGGGCGCGAGGTCCTCGAAGAGATCAAGTCGCATCCCGACCTCGCCGCGATCCCGGTGGTGGTCCTCACCACCTCCTCCGCCGAGGAGGACATCCTGCGCAGCTACCGGCTGCACGCCAACGCCTACGTCACCAAGCCCGTCGACTTCGACCAGTTCATCAACGCCATCCGCCAGATCGACGACTTCTTCGTCACCGTCGTCCGCCTCCCCGCCCGGCACTGACACCCGGCGCACCAGGGCGCGGTGATGAACGAAGACAGCCAGACGAGCTCGGCGCTACGGAGTCCTTCGGCGGTTTCGGCGGCATGACCGACCTCGCCGCGGCCCGCAGGGAACGCAGAGCCGCGTCGCAGCCGGTTCCGCCGCCTACCTGAGCTCAGCCCCACCCCTGCGAAGACTCCTGAGTCTCCGCCTGGTGCGCCTGCGAGGAGCTGTCGGTGGCCGGCTGCTTCCAGTCCAGGCACAGCGCCACCGCGTCATCGGCGAGAGCCTGCTTCCCGAGATGCTCGATGAGCTCGGCGATGACCGCCAGCGGCACCTCGGCGGCGTCCAGCATGCGGCTGTCCCTGGCGACCCGCTCCAGCGCCGTGGTCCCGAAGGCGCCGCCGGACGGGGTGGACGCGGTGTAGAGCCCGTCGCTCACGATGATCAGGCGGTCACCCGCCCCGATCTTGAACTGCTGGATCTGGTACCGGGTGTCGGCGAACATGCCCAGCGGCATCTGATGCTCCAGTTCGACCGGGATCACCGTCGCGCCCCGCATCAGCAGGATGTGCGGTGACCCGGCATCAACCGCGGAGACCACACCATCGGCCAGGTTCACCCTCAGAACCAGCGTTTCTGTGAACTCCGCGCCGCGGTATCGCCCGTAGACCAGATCGCCGGCGAGGGCGGCCTGGTCGGCCACGTCGGCACCCGAACGACGTGCGTTGCGCAGCGCCCCGACGGCGAGCGAGGTCAGCAGCGCGGCCTGGATGCCCGACCCCGAACCGTTGGTGACCGTCAGCGTCAGATGGTCGCGCTCGGTCGACCAGTCGAAGTTGTCCCCACCGATCGAATACGCCGGCTCCAGATGTCCGGCCAGGCTGAACTCCGCGCCCGCGCAGCCGTGCCCGGGCAGCAGCTGCCACTGGATCTCGGCCGCAAGTGTGAGACGCCGCAGACGGCGCGCCCTTTCATAGCGGTCGGTGTGGTTCCAGGCGACCTTCAAGGCGCAACCGGTGACCTCTGCGATCTCGATCAGGTCGGGGAGGAGGGTCTCTGGCTCCGGCGCTCCGGTGGTCACGGCGAGTACCCCCAGCCGCTCACCGCGGGCGGTGACCGGAACGCAGATCTCACAGTGATCGGGGTCGGCGCCCCGGCCGGGAAAGGGCGTGAGCGCCGGGGCGCGCGACACGAACGCGCGTCCCACGGCGCTGCCATGCATCCGGATGGGATCAGGCTCGTCCTGACCGTCGAGCGGAACCAGGACGTTGAGGTGGTAGTCCGCGAGCAGGATCCGGACGGCGGAGACCGCGGGCAGACAGCTCCTGAGTACCCCGTCCAAGGCCTCGGGAAGAGAGTGCGCGGGTGTGCGGCGCAGACAGTCCTCCACCGTTTGGAGCCGTGTCCTGTGCGTCATCGTCGACGCTCCGTCGTCACACCAGGCCGCCCATAGCGGTGGCTGACGCCGGGCCGGTCATCGATCCGGTCCCTCTGTGACACTGCATGGGCGGCGGCTCCTCCACCAGTTCTCGGCACCGGTGCCGACAGCAACCGTGGCCACGGCCGCGGAGCGGTTGCCGGCCGCCGATGTAATGCCCTGCGTCGTCGTATGACCTGCGAGGCCACCTTGAAGATACCCACAGAAGCGACAAACCAGGAAGTAATGGTCGCTCTCAGTCTGACCCGGCTAACGTGGCCGTCCTCGCCGCCGAGCGTCTGGCAGAGCGGGGCGGGTCGAAAGAACCGGGTCTGTGGCGGAGTCTGGCCCCCGGTTCGACAAGCTGATGATCATCTACTACGCAGCCGCGGTCCCGGCAGCGGCGGTGGTACTGGGCACGGAATCAACGGTCCCCTTGAAGTTTCCTTCGCCGACCACGAGGAACGCGGCGACGAGACTGCCCCACCCGTGGCCATTGGCAGCCTGGGCCACCGCTCCCCCCTCAGGCCGGCCCGGGGACAACGGGTCCGGCCGCGGGTACACCGCCAACGACGTCAACGACACGCACGTAACCGTCCACCCTGGTCCTGGCCAGCAGCTCAGCCACCCGAGGCCGGGGGGACACCAGGACCAGCTCCCCGCCGGCGGCCTGGGCGTGCTTCCACAGCCGCACGAACGCGTTGAGCCCTGAGGAATCGCAGAAGGTCACCTGCGACAACTCCAGCGCGACCTGCGTCCGGTCCGTCATCACCAGCTCGGCGACCTGGTCGATCACCGCCGGAGCGGTGGTCACATCCAGCTCGCCGGACAGCTCGACCACCCACCAGGGCCCCGCCAACCCCACACCCACGATCAGGTTCAGCCCGGGCAAAGGCCCATCCGGCCTCGCCGTCACCTCGACCATCCCCAGCCCATCTGGTCGGCAGATGTCTTCAGTATGCCCATAGGCGGCACCAGCGTAGTACGGCATTGATCCGCAAACGGGTGGTGCGCGCCCCTCGGCTATCCCTCCGCCGGGAGCCGGCAGCACCACCTCGGCGCCTTTCCCGGGAGCCGGTCTAGATCGGGAGATCGGCACACGCAAGGCCAGAGGAGAGAGGTGTGGGCGGCGTTGCGGCTTGGCTGGACTTGTCCGCTCTCCACTTCGTCCCCGAGATCAATCATGCTGCGGTTCTTCGGTGGCCGCCTAGGCTTGCCAGAGTGACAGCAGAAACCAGTGACATCGAGAAGGCGGCCGATGTGCTGCGCGCCGGAGGGCTGGTGGCCTTCCCGACCGAAACCGTCTACGGTCTGGGTTCTAACGCAGAAGATCCCGCCGCTGTCGCACGCATCTTCCAGGTCAAGGGGCGTCCGACCTCCCACCCTCTGATCGTTCACCTCGGCGGCGCGAACGACCTGGACGACTTGGTTCAGCAGGTGCCGCCGACCGCGCGGCTACTGGCCGAACGCTTCTGGCCGGGGCCGCTCACGCTGGTCCTGCGGCGCGGTCGCCGCGTCCCGCTCCAAGCCACGGGCGGACTGGAGAGCCTGGCCGTGCGCGTACCCGACCACCCCGTCGCGCTCGCACTGCTGGCGACCTTCGGCGGAGGTGTCACGGCTCTCTCGGCCAACCGCTTCCGCCAAGTCAGCCCCACCACCGCGGACCACGTGCATGCCGAGCTCGGTGATGCCGTCGACCTGGTGCTGGACGGCGGCCCCTGCCAGGTCGGCGTCGAATCGACCATCGTCGACGCCACAGGCGAGACCCCGAGCATCCTGCGGCCCGGCGGAGTGACACGCGAAGACCTCCAAACAGTGCTGGAGCGCCCCCTTGAGGTCCCCTCGACCAGCCGCATCCGGGTGCCGGGCCAGCATCCGTCGCATTACGCGCCGCGTGCGCGGGTCGTCCTGGTCGAGCCCCAACAGGTCATCTCCGAAACAGAACGCGCCCAGGAACTGGGACACCAGGTGGGCGTCTTTGTCCCCCCTTGCTTCACCGACGCTCCGGTGAAGGCGCACGCCGCGGTGACGGTCCCAGCTTCGATGACCGCCTACGCGCGCGAGCTGTACGGCCTTCTACGTGAACTCGACCGGCAGGGATGCGACCTCATCATCGCCTCCCTGCCGGCGCAGGAGGGACTGGGACTGGCAATCGCCAACCGGCTCCGCCGCGCCGCCGACCCTCGTCGCTGACGACCGGCCAGCCCAAATACCCAGCCCAGCCCCTCAGGGCACAGCGCCGAAACCATCCAACGGCCCTGCCGTGCCGCCGACCGAACACGCGTCCGGCGACTTGCGGGGCCCCGCACAACCTGGCGCCATCCTGACCAGGATCGCAAGCGAGGAGACATGGCGGCGCCACCGACGGCAGAGCCCCAGAATCAGGAGGCGGCGTCGGTGATGTCAGCGGCGATGTCGAGTCCGCGGGCCGCCACTACCTGGGCGTCGCCGTCGGCCAGGCGGTAACAGAGGCCCACGACGGCGGCCCGGCCTGCATCGACCCGTTCGGCGAGCACCCGCGAGCGGTCCACCAGCAGGTCGACCGTCTGCCGGATGTGCTCGGCCAGAATCTCGTCGGCGTCCACGCGCCCTGCGGCCCGCGCCGCGAGCACACTGGGCGTCACCCGCTCGACGACGTCGCGGACATAACCGCCCGGCGTCATCCCCTCCTCCAGCGCGGCGCACGCCGCGGCGACCGCGCCGCACGAGTCATGGCCGAGAACCACCACCAGTGGGCAGTCCAGCACCTGCACCCCGTACTCGATGCTGCCCAGCACCTCCGCGCCCATCACGTGACCCGCGGTCCGCACCACGAACAGATCACCCAGACCACGATCCAGGACGATCTCCGCGGCCAACCGGGAGTCCGAGCACCCGAACAGCACAGCGAACGGGCGCTGACCCGGTGCAATCGCGGCGCGGCGCGCCGCGTCCTGATTCGGATGCTCCGCAGCGTCAGCGACAAAGCGCCGGTTACCGGCCAGCAGCACCTCGAAGGCTTCCTTTGGAGTCGACGCGATCTCGGTCATGGCCGCAGCCTAGGACACCCCCGAAGAACGCCAAGGCCCCGGGGTGTCGCGGGCGCCTTGAACCGCGCAGGACCGCCGCGTCACGTCCACGGCGAACGCTGAGAAGCCGCGAAGAACCCCCTCGACCTCTCGGTCGATGGGCCGCTCGGTGGCGTCTGCGAAGGAAGAGGAATTGGTCATCGGCTGGGTGCTGGCCCGTGAGGTTGGGGACGCTGTTGTCGGGTGGCTGGTGGTCGTGAGCTGGGCTAGGTGCTCTGCTTGGCAGTTGGCGCATCGTCCGGACCAGTCGTGGGCCACGCTGGCGGCGGCCTCCACGGCCATCATGGCCTCCCCGCACCAGCGGCAGTGACGGGCCATGCCGCGGGCGACGGCAACGACAGGGATCTGGTCGGCAGGAGGCCAGACCCGAAGCGTTTCGTCGTGGTACCCGATAAGCTCGACCAGGTATCCAGCGCTGATCAGTGCTGCGGCGGCGTCGGCCAGGACGTCTGGTAGCCGATCAGCGACGGCGAAGACCGACACCAGGTAAGGATCCTGGCCGTTCACCGCGCACCCGGCCCCTGCAGGTGAGCAGCCCGCGCGGCGCAGTATGATGCGGATCTGCTCTGCCGCCCAGTCCCGCTCGTTGCGCAACGGCCGCCCGTCGACCGTGTACCCGTAGTCCGGGCCCAGTTCCTGGCTCGTCACCATCGCAGCTCAGTACCTTCGTCACCAGCCACCCGGTCGGACAGCCGAAAGGGCGTGGATCCGTCAGGAAAGCCGTGGTCGGCCATCACGTTCGCCGTCGGCTCGGCCGCTGTCCTCGCCCGAGGTGAACAGGGCGATCAGGGCTTGGACCTGGTGGCCTGAGTCGGCCGGGTGGCGGAAAGCACGGTCAGCGGTAAGGACGTAGCGGTTGCGGCGGCCCCGGCGCATGCGGGTCAGATAGCCGGCCTCCTCCAGATCCCCGACGATCATCTGGGCAGTGCGGTCGGTGATCTGGACCTGCTCGGCGATGTCCCGGACCCGGACGGTGGGATCACGGGCGATACAGATCAGCACCCGCGCGTGGTTGGTCAGGAACGTCCACCGCTTCGCCGGCGACGTCATGCCCGACACCGTCTTGCCCAACGCCGTCTTGCCCGGCAGCGTCCTTGCCCGGATCTTGTCCGGCGTCGCCGCCTGCCCGGAGGGCATCAGCACACCTCCTCGCCACCTCGTCGAACCGATCCGGAAACCCGAGCCGACATTACCGAAATATTCTTCGGAAGAAAACTTCACTGGCTGGTGGCCGCGTTTCAGGCCGACACCTTCGCGACCTCCGTAACCTCCCTCACAGGCTTCCCACCGGACCAGGGGCCGCGGGCCGGGGCGGCACAGTGCGGGGCGGGTACGGGGAACCGGCAGTGCAGTGATGGATCTTCTCCTCCCGCTTGCCGCGCTGCTCCGATCGCGCCACCGTCAGGACAGCAGCGACCGTCACCGCCGCGCAGAGGAGGTTCCAGCCGGCGCAGCGCGGCGGCGAAGGCGGGGTAGCCGCGCCGTCCGACGTGCTCGCCCATCTCGATGAACGCGCCGCCGCCCGGGGCCCGGCCGCCGCGTGCTGCTTCGCTGACCAGCGCGACGATCTCCTGCAGGTGGGCCTCGAACGTTTCCTGCCATGCAGCGACAGACCTGTCCAACTGCCGCAAGTTCGGGCTCGGTCCCGGGATGCGGCTGCTGGACGTCGGCTGCGGCTGGGGAGCGCTCGCCGTCCACGCGGCCCGCGAGTACGGCGCGCACCGGCGCTGATGACGGCCCTGCTGGCCAGGGGAACCGGCAATCCGCTGCTGGAAAGGCGCATTGCCCGCACCCGCGACGGCTACGCCGACTAAGTCTCCAGCACCAGCGGCTTTCTGTCTATGCCGCCCCGCCGCCATGGCCGGTAGCGGCACCTTTCCGATCAGTCACATCACCGACCTTTACTCAAGGTACCGCATTGAACGCATATGGTGGCGATATTGTTGTGTGATCTCCTCGGTGAATCAGTCGATCGGACGCGGGCAAGATCGCGGCGGAAACGAAGGAGGTACTGATACCCTGGTTGATAATTCTGATGCTGCTGCTGGCGTTGCTTTTGTTCGGTGCGGTTTCGCGCTGAAGTTCCTGTGGATCGTGGCCGCCATTGTGCTGGTCCTGTGGCTGGTGGGGTTCCTCGCACGCAGCTCCGGTTCGTCCGGCCGCCGCAGTCGCTGGCGTAGCTGGTAGCAGGCACCCCCGCAGGTCCCCGACTCCCCCGGTCGCAGCACGCTGCCATGCCCGACTGCGGCCGGTCTTCATATATCCCGGGTGCCCCCCGATATGAGTAGCGGGAGGCACCCGCTTTTGCCGCTGCGGCAGCAGAAGATAAGTCTCGATGAACGGCGCCGCCCCCTATGCAGGCGTGCTCGGGCCAAGGAACCGAAACTGGCCCCAAGCACCAAAAGGCGCACCGGAGCGAACCCGGGATGCGCTCTGGTTGCGTGTTCCGCAACGCCGGTGATGGCCTCACCGGCGACTTCGGGCAGCGCCGTAAAAAACGCTATCGCTGTCCTTTTTATGCTCGGCGGGTTTGGCCGGACATAGATAGGGGACGCCTGGCCCCGCTCAAGGAAGGTGGCGATATGTCGTCCAGTGCAGCGAAGGAACAGGTGCGGCAGACGGGACGCCAGGCTGCGGGGCACTCGTGGTTCCATCACCTGGCCCGAATCGGGCTGGCGGGCCGCGGTCATCTACCTGCTGATCGGTGTGGTCGCCGTGCAGATCGCCTTCGGCTCGGGGGCGGCCAGGCCGATCAGAAAGGCGCCTTGGCGACCGTGGTGGGAACGCCTGGCGGCGAGGTGGCGCTCTGGGTGATCGTGGTGGGGTTCGCCGGGCTGGCCCTGTGGCAGTACGCCGAGGCGCTGTACGGGCAGCCGGTCCCCGACGGCGACAAGCCGCACAAGCGGCTGACCTCACTCGGCCGGGGCTTGGCGTACACGGCCAGTTTCGCCGGCACCTTGGGCTTCGCCCTGAGCAGCAAGGGCAAGTCCTCCGATCAGCAGTCCCCGTCGTTCACCGCCAAGGCGATGGGCGAGCCGGGCGGGCGCTGGCTGGTGCTGGCGATCGGCGTCGCGGTCGCGGCAGTCGGCGTGGTGATGCTCTTCAAGGCGGTCATGCGCAAGTTCCTAGAGGAACTCAAGACCGAGCGGATGCACCGGCAGGTGCGCCGGGCAGCCGCCATGGTGGGCGTGATCGGCCATCTCGTGCGCGGCCTGATGTTCGGCGGCATCAGCCTCTTCCCGGTCTATGCCGCGGTCACCTTCGACGCCCGCAAGGCCAAGGGCATGGACGGCACCCTGCGCGAGTTCGCCCGCACTCCCGCCAGCGCCTGGCTGCTGGTGGCGATGGCGGCTGGACTGATGATCTTCGGCGTGTACTCCTTCTTCGAGGCCCGCTGGCGCAAGGTCGAAGCCGTCGACACGTGACGGCCACCGATCGGCCGGCTACGCGGCGAGATCCGCGACAGCGAGGTCGTCTCCACGGCCCCGTGACCCGAACCCCAGAAGCGACACGTGGGAGGACGCATCATGAGAAGCGGAACCAAGGTGGGACCCGTTCCCATCGGCAAGATCGCCAAGCAGCTGCCGATCGGCGGCCGCAAGCGCGGCGGGCTGGGCAGCCTGGTGAGGAACCTGCCGAGCGGCGTTCCCGGCGGCAAGGCGCTCGGCGCCACCGGCGGCGTCTGCTCGGCGCGGGCGCGGCCGTCGCCGCGGGCCGGGCGCTCAGCCGCCGCGGCGCCGACGCCGACGAGCCCGAGCCGAACAAACAGAACGATCGCGACGAGCAGAGCGCGGCCAAGGGCGGTACCGCCGCCAAGGCCGCGAGCGCCGTCAAGGATAAGGCCAAGAGCGCCAAGGACACCGCCGGCCAGGCCGTGAAGGCCGCGGGTGAGCCCGGTGAGCAGGGCGGCGAGAAGAAGGGCCTGTTCGGGCGGCTGAAGGACACCGTCGGCGGCGCCCTGAAGAAGGGCGGCG
>NZ_JBEPCJ010000136.1:0-20248 GCF_040299565.1 Spirillospora sp. NPDC000708 | reverse complement strand
CGGGCTCGTCCAGCAGCAGCACCCGCGGCTCGGCGGCGAGCGCCCGCGCGATCTCCAGCCGGCGCCGGTCGCCGTAGGGGAGGCCCCCGGCGGGCCGGTCCGCCGCCCCGGCCAGCCCGACGAAGTCCAGGCAGCGGCGGACCGCGTCGAGGTCGGCGCGGCGCGGCGGCCGCAGCAGCGCCCGGTCGCGGGCGAACCGGCCGATCAGCACGTTCTCGGCGACGGTCATCTCGTCGAACAGCCGGATGCTCTGGAACGTGCGGGCCAGCCCGGCGGCGGCGACCCGGTGCGGGGACAGCCCGCGCACCCGCCGCCCGGCGAGCGCGACGGTGCCCGCCGACGGCGGGATCAGCCCGGTGATGCAGTTGAACGCGGTGGTCTTGCCCGCCCCGTTCGGGCCGATCACGCTCACCACCTGCCCGGCGGCGGCGCGCAGCCGCAGGTCCTCGACGGCCGTCACGCCGCCGAACTCCCGGGACAGGCCGTCCACCTCCAGCAGCGCGCCCGGCCCGGCCGGGGCGGGCCGCGCTTCGGCCGGCGCCCGCGCGGGCAGCCGGAACCGGCGCGGGCGGGCCGGCCACACGCCCTGCGGCCGCAGGATCACGATGACGATGAGCAGCAGCGCGAAGAACAGCCCCCGGTACTCCTGCACGGTCCGCAGCGCCTCGGGGAGCGCGACGATGACGATCGCGCCGATCATCACGCCGGGCCGGCTGCCCATCCCGCCGATGATGACCACCAGCAGGACCATCAGCGAGGTCAGGAACGTGAAGCTGGACGGGTCGACGGTGCCGAGCTGCGCCGCGTTCAGCGGGCCGGCGACCGCGCCGACGGCGGCGCCGAGGACGTAGGCGAGCAGCTTCACCCGCCGGGACGGGACGCCGACCGCCTCGGCGGCGGTGTCGTCGGAGCGGATCGCCCGCCACGCGTACGCCAGCCGCGACCGCGCCAGCAGGCCCGTCAGGACCAGCACGGCGACGAAGAACGCGAGCGCCAGGTGGAAGAAGCCGGCGGGCGTGACGACCTGCCGTCCGGCGACCGAGACCGGCGGGATCCCGGTCAGCCCGTTCGGGCCGCCGGTGACGTCCAGGTTCACCACCGTGATCCGGATGATCTCGCCGAAGCCGAGGGTGACGATCGCGAGGTAGTCGCTGCGCAGCCGCAGCGTCGGGTACCCGATCACGACCCCGGCGGCGGCCGCGGCGAGCACCGCCGCCGGCAGCGTCAGCCAGAAGTTCCAGTCCAGCTTCACCATCAGCAGCCCGGACGTGTACGCGCCGATCGCGAAGAACGCCGCGAAGCCGAGGTCCAGCAGCCCGGCGTAGCCGACGACGATGTTGATGCCGAGCCCGAGGATCGCGTAGATGAGGATCGTCCCGGCGACGGTGACCTGGTAGTCGTCCATCACCTGCCCGCCGGCCAGCGTGAGCACGACCAGCAGCGGCCAGCCCCCGTACCGGAGCGCCAGGTCCCGGCGCGGCGGGTTCCCGGCCCTCATGCGCGCTCCACGACGCGCTCGCCGAACAGCCCGGTCGGCCGCAGCGCCAGCACCGCGATCAGCAGCCCGAAGATGATCACATCGGTCCAGCGGGACGAGACGTACCCGGCGGCGAACGACTGGACGAGCCCGATGCACACGCCCGCGACCATCGTCCCCGGCAGGTTCCCGATGCCGCCGAGCACCGCGGCGGTGAACGCGCGAAGCCCGATCAGGAACCCCATCCCGAAGCTGATCTGCACGTAGTACAGCCCGTACATGACGCCGGCGGCGCCCGCGAGCAGGGAGCCGGCGAAGAACGTGACGAGGATGAGCCGCTCGACGTCGATGCCCTGCAGCCGCGCGGCGTCCCGGTCCATCGCCAGCGCCCGCATCGCGGTGCCGGTGACGGTCCGGGTGACGAACAGCCACAGCCCCGCCATCAGCGCCACCGACAGCAGCACGAGCGCGAGCTGGCCGTAGGTGACGCGGACGGTCCCGCTGAAGATCCGGCCGCCGTCCAGCACCCCGGGGTACGACTTGAACCGGGCGTGCGTCAGGTCCTTCACGCCCTCCTCCAGCGCCAGCGACACCCCGATCGCGGAGATCAGCAGCGCCAGCCGGGGCGAGGACAGCAGCGGGACGTAGGCGGCGCGGGCGATCCCGGTGCCGACCAGGCCGGTGGCGAGAGCGCCCGCCACCACCGCGGCGAGCACCGCGGGCCAGGCCGACCCGCCGGTCACGCCGAGCGTGGTGAGGACCCCGTACCCGGCGAACGCCCCGATCATGAACACGTCGCCGTGCGCGAAGTTGATCAGCCGCACCACGCCGTAGATCATCGAGTAGCCGAGCGCGATCAGCGCCAGGAACGCCCCGATGGTCATGCCGTTCACCAGGTACTGGACGAACTCGCTCATGCCGCCGCGCTCATGAGGTCTTGGCGTCCACCCAGGCGCCGCTCTTGTCGAGCTTCTTGTAGGCGGTGAACGCGCCGTTCTGCACGTGGACGGTGATGTACAGCGGGTCGGTCCGGTCGCCCTTCGCGTCGAAGGTGATGGGGCCGGTGATGCCGGGGAAGTCCCTGACGCCGTGCAGCCCCTTGATGATGTCGGCGCCCTTCGTCCCGGTCTGCCCGATGACCTTCGCGAGGACCTTCACCGCGTCGTACTCGTAGACGGAGAACGGCCCGGGGTCGGCGCCGTTCTTCGCCTTGTAGGCGGACACGAACCCCGACGCGGCGGGCAGGTCCTTGGCGAGCGGCGCGGTGGTGGCGATGTAGCCGTCCGCCGCGGAGCCGGCGGTCTTCAGGACGGTCGCGTCGGTCGTCGCGTCCCCGCCCATCAGCGTGAACCTCAGGCCGAGCTGCTTGCGCTGCTTCATCAGCAGGCCCGCCTCGGCGTAGTAGCCGGTGAAGTACAGCACGTCCGGCCTCGTCGAGGCGACCTTCGTCAGGACCGGGCTGTAGTCGGACTGGCCGGGCTGCAGCGCGTCCTCGTAGACGACCTGCCCGCCGGCCTGCTTCACCGAGGCCGCCGCGGCGTCCGCGAGGCCCTTGGCGTAGGTGGTGTTGTCGTGCAGCAGCGCGACGCGCCTCGCGCCGAGCGGGCCGGTCATGAACTTCGCCGCGACCAGGCCCTGGTTGTCGTCGCGCCCGCACGTCCGGAACACCTTGCCCTTGCCGCTGTCGGTCAGCGACGGGTTGGTGGAGGCGTCCATGACGAACGGCACGCTCCGCCGCCCGTAGATCGGGATCGCGGGCACCGCCGCGCCCGAGCAGTAGCCGCCGGCGACCGCGACCACGCCGCTGTTGAGCAGCTTCTGCGCGGCCTGCGCGCCCTGCTGCGCGCTGCACTGGTCGTCCGCCTGGACGATCTTGATCTTCTTGCCCTGCACCCCGCCGGCCTTGTTGACCTCGTCGGCGGCGACCTTCGCCGCGGCGAGGATGTCCTGGCCGGCGGACGCGGAGTCGCCGCTCAGCGGGGCCGGCACGCCGATCTTGACCTCGCCGGATCCGCCGGATCCGCCGGAGCCGCCCGACCCGCAGCCGGCGGCGAGCGGGACCAGCAGCAGCCCGGCGCCGGCCGCCGCGAGCCCGTGCGACCGCGCTCCGCGGCGCCGTGGTTTCGTGGACGTCATCGGTGCTCCCTCGCTCGTCAGGCGGGTTGGCAAAAGCGTGATCCGTCGACGGACGGCCGTCGAGACGACGAAGCATGCGATCTCATGTCGTGATCGGTAAGCACCGCTTGCCCTTCCGGGCTCGACAGCGCGGGGCGCGGCTCGCGAGGATCGCCGCATGGCCGACGTCCTGCTGCTGTCCGCCGCCGACGTGCGCGCGGTGTTCGACCTGCCGGCCGCGATCGGGTCGCAGCGCGCCGCGTTCGCGGCGCTCGGCACGGGAGAGGCGCGGCTCGCGCCGCGGGTCCTGCTGGACGGGCCGGACGGCGCGGTCGCGTTCGGCTACCTGTCGCGGCTCCCCGGGACCGGCGCGGTCGCGAAGTTCGGCAGCGTCACGCCGGGCAACGCCGCGCGCGGCCTGCCGACCGTCGCGGCGCTGGTGACCGTGCAGGACCCGGTGGACGGGCGGCCCGTCGCGATCATCGAGGGCGAGGCGGTCACGACCCTGCGGACGGCCGCGGCGAGCGCGGTGGCCGCCGACCACCTCGCGGCCCCGGGCGCGTCCCGGCTCGCCGTGGTCGGCTGCGGCGTCCAGGGCCGCGCGCACGTGCGGGCCATGCTCCGGGTGCGTCCGGTCGAGCGGGTGACCGTGGCCTGCCGCAACGCCGGGACGTGCGGCGCCGCCGCCGAGTTGGCCGCGGAGCTGGACCTGCCGGTCGAGGGGACCGGGGACGTCCGCGCCGCCGTCGCCGGCGCGGACATCGTCGTCACCGCGACGACCAGCGCGGAGCCGGTCGTCCTCGGCGAGTGGCTCGAACCGGGCTGCACGGTGCTGAGCGTCGGCTCGTTCGCGCCCGACCGCAGCGAGGTCGACGGCGCGCTCCTCGCCCGCGCGGCGGCCGTCGTCGTGGACGACGTGGCCACCGCCGTGCGGCAGGCCGGCCCGATCGTGGCGGCCCTGCGCGACGGCCGGCTCGGCGAGGACCGGATCCGGGCCCTCGGCCCGATCGCCGCCGGCCTCGCGCCCGGCCGGGACGCGGCCGGCGACGTGGTCTTCTACAACAGCGTCGGGCTGGGCGTGCAGGACGCCGCGGCCGCCGCCGTCATCGTGGACCGCGCCCGCGCCGCCGGGGCGGGCAGGCTGGTGGCGCTGTAGCGGGCCGATCCGCCGGGCCGATCCGCCGGGCCGATCCGCCGGGCCGATCCGCCGGGCCGATCCGCCCGGCGCGCGGCGCCGTCGGTAAACTACGTGTTCGTTAAAGCGAACGCAAGGGACGCGGGCGATCGGCGTCCCGCGGGCGAAGGGGGCGGGCACGTGGGCGGTCCGGGCGAATCGGTGCGGGACGTGCTGGCGGGCAACCTGCGCCGCGCGCGGCTGGAGCTCGGGCTGTCGCTGTCGGAGCTGTCGCGCCGGTCGAAGATCGGAAAGGCGACGCTCTCCCAGCTGGAGGCGGGCGCCGGCAATCCCACCATCGAGACGGTGTTCAGCCTGTCGCGCGCCCTGGAGGTGCCGATCTCCGACCTGCTGGACCACCAGGAGCCGTCCGGGCTGACCGTGGTGCGCGGCGCCGACGTCGAGGTGCTGCGCGGCGAGGGCGTCGACCTGCGGCCGCTGCGCGGCATCGAGTCCGGCGGAGCGATCTTCGAGGTGTACGACCAGCAGGTCAGGGCCGACTCCCGGCAGGACTCGCTGGGCCATGTCGGGACCGAGCACACGATCGTGCAGGCGGGCCGGCTCGGCGTTCGGGTGGACGACCGGGACGTGGAGCTCGGGCCCGGCGACTACGTGAGCTTCGATGCGCGGCTGCCGCACACCTACACCGCCCTGGGCGGGCCCGTCCGCTCCGTGCTGCTCCTGCAGTACCGCTCTGACCAGCGGCTTCACGCGACGCCCGCGGAACCGCCGCACCTGGTCGAGACGCCGTGACGGCGGTCTCATCCGCGCGTTGACAGCGCGCGGCGCACCGACATACTCTCGGGATCGTTCGGTTTAACGAACGCCCTGGACGGTGCATGGTGGGAGGGTCGATGACGCGGGTCGTGGTGCTGGGCGCCGGGGTGATCGGTGCGGCCTGCGCCCGCGAGCTGGCCCTCGCGGGATGCGCGGTCACGGTCGTCGACCGGTCCGGTCCCGCCGCGGGCACCACCGCGCACGGCGAGGGCAACGTCCTGGTCTCCGACAAGGGGCCCGGCCCCGAGCTGGAGCTGGCGAAGCTGTCCCGCGAGCTGTGGCCCGCGATCCTGGACGGCGACCCGAACGCCGGCGCCGCCGAATGGGACCCCAAGGGCGGCATCGTCGTCGCGACCACGCCCGAGGGCGCCGGCGCGCTCGCCGAGTTCGCCGAGGGCCAGCGCAAGGCCGGGGTGATCGCCGAGGAGATGGACGCCGCCGCGCTCGCCGCCGCCGAGCCCCACCTCACCCGCGACATCGCGATGGCCGTCCGCTACCCCGAGGACGCGCAGGTGCAGCCCGCCGGCGCCGCGACCGCCCTGCTGGCCGCCGCCGTCCGCGCCGGAGCCGAGCTGCGCACCGGCCGCGAGGTGCTCGGCGCCGTCCGCCGGCGCGGCCGGATCACCGGCGTCCGCACCTCCGCCGGGACGATCGAGGGCGACGCGGTCGTCAACGCCGCCGGGCCCTGGTCGGGGGAGGTGGCGAAGAGGCTCGGCGTCCGGCTCGACGTGCGGCCCCGGCGCGGCGAGGTGCTGGTGACCGCGCCGATGCCGCCGACCGTCTTCCACAAGGTCTACGACGCCGACTACGTCGGCGCCGTCGGCAGCGCCGCCGAGGACCTCCAGGCGTCCGCGGTCGTCGAGGCCACCCGCGGCGGCACGATCCTGCTCGGCTCGTCGCGCCGCCGCGTCGGGTTCGACGACCGGCTCCGCCCCGAGGTGCTGTCGGTCATCGCCGCCAAGGCGCTCCGGCTGTTCCCGATGCTCGCCGGCGTGCCGGTGATCCGCGCCTACGGCGGGTTCCGCCCGTTCGTCCCCGACCATCTGCCGGTCATCGGCGCCGACCCGGAACTGGACGGCCTCTGGCACGCCACCGGGCACGAGGGCGCCGGGATCGGGCTGTCCGCCGGGACCGCCGCCGTGCTGCGCGACCTGATGCTCGGCCGCGAGCCCGCGATCGACGCGGCGCCGTTCCGCGCCGACCGGCCCGCCGTCCAGTCCGAAGGAGAGAACCTGTGAGCGCGAGACTCGTGCCCGCGGCCGGGGACGCGGCCGGGCGCCGCCCCGACGTCCCGCTGCGGATCACCGTGGACGGCGAGCCCGTCGACGGCGTCGCCGGGCAGACGATCGCCGGCGTGCTGCTCGCCTCCGGGCGCCGCACCTGGCGGTCCGGGCCGTCCGGCGCCCCGCGCGGCGTGTTCTGCGGGATCGGCGCCTGCTTCGACTGCCTCGTCACCGTCAACGGCGTCCGCGACGTGCGGGCCTGCCGCCGCCGCGCCCACGACGGCGACGCCGTCGCCACCCAGTCCCGGGCGGAGGACGCCCGATGAGCCGCGTCGTGGTCGTCGGCGCCGGGCCCGCCGGTCTCGGTGCCGCGGCGGGCGCGCTGCGCGCCGGTGCGGACGTCACGCTGATCGACGCGTCCGAGCACCCCGGCGGCCAGTACCACCGGATGCTCCCCGACGCGTTCGCCGCCGAGCGCCCCGGACGCCTGCACCACGGCTGGCGCGGCTTCGAGCGGCTCCGCGACCACGTCCTCGGGCATCCGCGCTGCGACTGGTGGCCGGAGAGCACCGTCTGGTCGCTCGAACGGCCCGACGAGGGCGCGCCGATCGTCCACGTACTGCGCGGCGAGGCCGACGCCGCCGGACGCGAGCGCCGCGTCCTGCGCCCGGACGCGCTGGTCCTCGCGCCCGGCGCCCACGACCGCGTCCTGCCGTTCCCGGGATGGGAGCTGCCCGGCGTCTACACAGCCGGTGCCGCGCAGGCGCTCGCCAAGGGGGAGCGCCTCATCGTCGGCGACCCCGTCCTGATCGCCGGTTCTGGACCGTTCCTTCTCCCGGTCGCCGCGTCACTGATCGAGGCCGGCGCCACCGTCACGGAGGTGCTGGAGGCCAACCCCGCCGCGACCGTCGCGCGCGGCTGGGCCCGCCGCCCGTGGGAGCTGGCCTCGCAGGCCGGCAAGGCCGGGGAGCTCGCCGAGTACGCGGGGCTGCTGGCCCGGCACCGCGTCCCGTACCGGACGGGCCGCGCCGTGATCGAGGCCCGGGGCGACGGGCGCGTGGAAGAGGCGGTCACGGCGCGGCTGCGTCCCGACTGGTCGGTCGTCCCCGGCACCGAGCGCACCGTCCCGGTGGACGCGCTGTGCGTCACCCACGGCTTCAGCCCGCAGCTCGAACTGCCCGTCGCGGCCGGCTGCGCGCTCACCCGCGCGCCCGGCGGCGCCTTCACCGAGGTGGACGCCGACCAGCGCACCACCGCGCCCGGCGTCTACGCGGCCGGCGAGATCACCGGCATCGGCGGGGCGCCCGCCGCCCGCACCGAGGGCCTGCTCGCCGGCTGGATCGCCGGGGGAGGCGACCCCGCCGCCCGCGAGGCGGCCGCGCTGCGCCGCCGCCGCGACCGGGCCCGCGCGTTCGCCGCCCGGCTCGCCGCCGCCCACCCGATCGGCGCGGCCTGGCCCGGCTGGCTGCGCGACGAGACCGTCGTCTGCCGCTGCGAGGAGACCACCTGCGGCTCCCTGCGCCGCGCGGCCGGCGAGAAGGCGGGCGGGTCCGCCCGCGCGGTCAAGCTCGGCACCCGCGCCGGGCTCGGACCGTGCCAGGCCCGCATCTGCGGCCCCACGGTCGCCGACCTGCTCTCCGGCACGGTGCCCGGGGCGAACCCCCATCACCGTCCCATCGCCCAGCCCATCCGGCTCGGCGAACTCGCAAGCCCTCCCATCGAGAACACCGACAACACCGATAACCCCAGGAACCCCGACCAGAAAGAGAGCGCCCGATGAGCGACACCAAGCTCCTCAGCCTCGGCGGCGTCATCGTTGCGACGGCGCTGCCCTACTACGAGGACGCCACCGCTCCCGCCGGGCTCGCCGTCGACTACGACAAGTACGCCGAGCACTGCCGCTGGCTCGTCGACAACGGCTGCCGCGGCGTCGGACCGAACGGCTCCCTCGGCGAGTACTCCTCGCTGACCGACGAGGAGCGCCGCCGCGTCGCCCGCACCGCCGTCGAGGCCGTCGGCCAGGACGGCGTCGTCGTGGTCGGCGTGCACGGCCCCGGCTCCCACCAGGCCAGGCACTGGACCGAGCTGGCAGCCGAGGACGGCGCGCACGGCGTGCTGTGCCTCCCCCCGACGATGTACCGGGCCAACCGCGGCGAGGTCATCGCCCACTACGAGGCCGTCGCGTCCGTCGGGCTGCCCGTCATGGTCTACAACAACCCGATCGACACCAAGGTCGACCTCACCCCCGACCTGCTCGCCGAGATCGCGCAGATCGAGAACATCGTCGCGGTCAAGGAGTTCTCCGGCGACGTCCGCCGCGTCCTGGAGATCAAGGAGAAGGCCCCCGGCCTGGAGGTCGTCGCCGGCGCCGACGACGTCACCCTGGAGGCGCTGCTGATGGGCGCCACCGGCTGGTTCGCCGGCTTCCCGAACGTGTTCCCGGCCGAGTCCGCGCTGCTGTACGAGCTCGCCACCACCGGGAAGCTGGAGGAGGCCCGCGCCCTGTACGAGCCGCTCGTCGCCGCGTTCCGGTGGGACTCGCGCACCGAGTTCGTCCAGGCGATCAAGCTCGGCATGGAGCAGGTCGGCCGGTACGGCGGCCCCTGCCGCCCGCCGCGCGGCCCGCTCACCGACGAGCACCGCGCCGGCGTCACCGCCGACATGGCCCGCGCCATCGAGGCCCTCGCCCAGCGGCAGGCCGCCTGATGCGCTCGGCCCGGTCGATCACCGCGGTCGACTCGCACACCGAGGGCATGCCGACCCGCGTCGTCACCGGCGGCGTCGCGCCCATCCCGGGCGGGACGATGGCCGAGCGCCGCCGGCACGCCGTCGAGCACCTCGACGGGCTGCGCCGGTTCCTCGTGGACGAGCCGCGCGGCCACCCCGCGATGAGCGGGGCGCTGCTCCAGCCGCCGACCCGGCCGGACGCCGACTGGGGCGTGGTGTACATCGAGGTCAGCGGGTTCCTGCCGATGTGCGGGCACGGCACCATCGGGGTCGCGACCGTGCTGGTCGAGACCGGGATGGTCGAGGTGACCGAGCCGGAGACGATCGTCCGGCTGGACACCCCGGCCGGGCTCGTCGAGGCCCGCGTCGCGGTCCGCGACGGCGTCGCCGAGAACGTCACGCTCCGCAACGTCCCGGCGTTCGCGCTGCGCCGGGACGCCGTCGTCGACGTGCCGGGCCTCGGCGAGGTCCGCTACGACATGGCGTACGGCGGCAACTTCTACGCCATCACCGAGCTGGAGCGGCTCGGGCTGCCGTTCGACCGGGCCCGCAAGGACGACATCCTCAAGGCCGGGCTCGCGATCATGGAGGCGATCAACGAGACCGACCGCCCGGTGCACCCCGGCGACCCGCTGATCGGCGGCTGCAAGCACGTGCAGTTCCTCGCGCCCGGCTCGGACGCGAAGCGCTCCCGGAACGCCATGGCGATCCACCCCGGCTGGTTCGACCGGTCGCCGTGCGGCACCGGCACGTCCGCGCGGATGGCGCAGCTGCACGCGCGCGGCGAGCTGCCGCTGCACACCGAGTTCGTGAACGAGTCGTTCATCGGCACCCGGTTCACCGGCCGGCTCGTCGGCACCGCCGAGGCCGGCGGGCTGCCCGCGGTGATCCCCGAGTTCACCGGCCGCGCCTGGATCACCGGCAACGCCACCTACCTGCTCGACCCCGCCGATCCCTTCCCCGAGGGCTTCGTCCTCTAGCCCGATCGGCCTTTCCCGTTCCGGGGCCGCGGCCCCCGTCCGGGCTCCGCACGGCGGCCGGCCGAACCGCGCCGGCCGCCGCACCACCCACCCCTGGTAACCCCTGACCCATCCGGGAGGGACCGTCATGTCCCAAGCCATGCCGAAAACGCCGCCCTCGGCCGATCCGGCCGCACGCGGGCTCTTCACCCGAGCGGGAATCTTCCGCCTGAAGCCGGTCGACTCGTCGGAGGAGGAGACCGCCGGCGGCCTGCGCCGCACCATGGGCCTGTGGCAGCTCGTCGCGCTCAGCCTCGGCGGCCTCGTCGGCGCCGGCGTGTTCTCGCTCGCCGGCGTCGTCGCGCACGACGACGCCGGCCCCGGCGTGATGATCTCGTTCCTCATCGCGATCATCGCCAGCAGCGCCGCCGCGCTCTGCTACGCCGAGTTCGCCGGGCTCATCCCGAAGGCCGGCTCCGCCTACACCTACTCCTACGCCGCGCTCGGCGAGGCGGTCGGCTGGGCGATCGGCTGGGACCTGCTGCTGGAGTACACCGCGATCGTCGCGGTCGTCGCCATCGCCATCTCCGGCTACCTGTCGTACATCCTCGACCAGGTCGGCCTCGACATCCCGCACTGGGCGCTCGGCGCGCCCGGCACCGGCTCCGGCCACAAGGTCGACCTGTTCGCCGCGCTGCTGTGCCTGCTGCTGGCGTTCGTGCTGTCGCGCGGGACGAAGGAGTCGGCGCGGTTCGAGACGATCCTCGTCGTCGTGAAGCTCGGCATCGTCGCCCTGGTCGTGATCGCGGGAGCGTTCCACATCTCCGGCGGCAACTTCAGCCCGTTCCTGCCCTTCGGCATCGGCGGCGCGATCTCCGGCGCCGCCACCACGTTCTTCGCCGTCTACGGCTACGACGCGATGAGCGCCGCGGCCGAGGAGAGCGCCGAGGCCAAGAAGGTGCTGCCGAAGGCGATCGTCATCTCGCTCGCCATCGCGGCCGTCATCTACCTGCTCGTCTGCATCGTGCTGCTGGGCATGCAGGACTACCGGCACATCGACGTCAAGAGCCCGTTCTCCAGCGCGCTCGCCTCCGTCGGCCTCGCCGGCCTCGGCACGGTCGTCGCGGTCGGCGCCGTCATCGGCATCACCACCTCCGCGCTGGCGAACATGCTCGCCGTCACCCGCGTCTGGTTCTCGATGAGCCGGGACGGGCTGCTGCCCGCCTACTTCGCCAGGAACCACCCGAAGCGGCAGGTCCCCGACCGCGTCATCTGGCTCGTCGGGATCGGCTCGGCGGTCATCGCCGGGTTCCTGCCGATCAAGGAGGCCGCCGACCTCACCAACATCGGCATCCTGATGGCGTTCATCGTGGTCGCCGTCGCGGTCGTGGTGATGCGCCGGACCCGGCCGGACCTGCCGCGCTCGTTCCGCACCCCCTGGGTGCCGCTGGTGCCGCTGGTCGGCATCGGCTTCTCGATCTGGCTGATCGCCAACCTCGACTGGGTCATGTGGGTCCGGTTCGTGGTCTGGATGCTGCTCGGCCTGATCGTCTACGCGTTCTACGGGTACCGGAACTCGGTGGAGAATCGGGGTTCGGGGACCGTCCGCACCACCCCGCACGCCGGGGACGAAGGGAGCACCTCATGACACCGGACCAGGCCGTCGCCGCCGCCGTGTCCGCCGCGGCCGGATGGGCCGCGGCCCCTCCCCAGGAGCGCGCCGAGGGCCTGACCGCGATCGCGGACGCCCTGGAGGCCGCCCGCGCCGAGCTGGTCGCCCTCGCCGACGAGGAGAGCCACCTGGGCGAGACCCGGCTGAACGGCGAGCTCACCCGCACCACGTTCCAGCTGAGGCTGTTCGCCGACCAGGTGCGGGAGGGCGCGTTCTACGACGCCCGCATCGACCGCCCCGACCCGCAGTGGCCGAGCGGGCCCCGGCCCGACCTGCGCCGCTACCGGACGGCGCTCGGCCCGGTGCTGGTGTTCGCCGCCAGCAACTTCCCGTTCGCGTTCAGCGTCGCGGGCGGCGACACCGCCTCCGCGCTCGCCGCCGGCTGCCCCGTCGTGCTCAAGGCGCACCCCGGCCACCCCCGGCTGTCCCGCCGCACCGCCGAGATCATCGCCGGCGCCGGGCTGCCGGACGGCGTGTTCGGCCTGATCGAGGGCGAGGCGGAGGGCGTCGAGGCGCTGCGGCACCCCGGCATCGCCGCCGCCGCGTTCACCGGCTCGGAGAAGGGCGGCCTCGCCCTCGCGAAGATCGCGGCGGAGCGGCCGACCCCGATCCCGTTCTTCGGCGAGCTCGGCAGCGTCAACCCGACCGTGGTGACCCCGCGCGCCGCCGAGACGCGGCCCGACGAGATCGCGCAGGGCTACGCCGCGTCCCTCACCCTGGGCGCCGGGCAGTTCTGCACCAACCCGGGCCTGCTGTTCGCGCCCGAGGCGCTGGTGGACGAGATCGCCGAGCGGCTGCGCGGCGTCGCCGCCGCGCCGATGCTGAACGACCGCATCGAGGCCGGCTTCCTGTCGGTCTCCGACGCGCTCGGCGGCCGCCCCGGCGTCCGCCGCGTCGTGTGGCCGGAGGACGGGGCGTCCACCGCGCCGCGCCTGCTGACCATGGACCTCGCGGCGTTCCGCGCCGACGCCGACGCCGCCGGGCAGGAGTGCTTCGGCCCGCTCGGCCTCGTCGTCACCTACGACGACCTCGCCGACGTCGCCGACGCCGTCGCCGCGCTGCCCGGCCAGCTCACCACGTCGCTGCACGCCGAGCAGGACGAGACCGGCGACCTCGCCGCGCTCACCGGCGTGCTCGCGGACCGCAGCGGGCGCGTGCTGTGGAACCAGTGGCCCACCGGCGTCGCCGTCAGCTACGCGATGGAGCACGGCGGGCCGTACCCGGCCACGACCGCGCCCGCCACCACGTCGGTCGGCACGGCCGCGATCGAGCGGTTCCTGCGGCCCGTCGCCTTCCAGGGCTGGCCGCAGGAGCTGCTGCCGCCGCCGCTGCGCGACGACAACCCGTGGAAGGTCCCGCAGACCGTCCACTGAGCGAGCCGCCGGAGCGCCGGCCCCGGGCTGAGGCAGGGCCGGGCCGGCGCTCCGTCAGCGGGAGCCGAGGGCGCGCAGCAGCTCGCCGGCCGCGTCGTCGAGCGCGGCGATCAGCCGGCGCCCGGCGAGGATGCTGTGGCACAGCGCGGCCCGCTCGGCGTCCTCCGCCGGCAGGTCGGCGTCCAGCGCCCGCATGAACCGTTCGAGGACCTCCGCCGGCCGCACCGGCGGCGCGAGGGCCGGGTCGCCCGCGAGGATCGCCCGCTGCAGCTCCCGCAGGCCCGGGCCGGGATCCAGCCCGGCCTCCTCGGCGAGGACCCGCCGCGCGTCGCCGAAGGCGCGCAGCGCGTCCGCCTGCCGCCCCGACCGGTACAGCGCCGTCATCAGCCGCTCCCACAGCTCCTCGCGCAGCGGGTGCCGCGCCGTCAGCGCGCACAGCTCCGGCACGAGCGCCGCGTGCCGGCCGAGCCGCAGCTCCGCGTCGATCCGGTCGCGCAGCGCCGCGAGCCGGGCCTCGGCGAGGCGCCGCGCCTCGGCCCGCACCAGCGGGACGTCCGGCACGCCCGCGTAGGCGTCCTCGCCGCGCCAGGCGGCCGCCGCGTCGCGCAGCAGCCGCGCCGCGCGGGCGTCGTCGCCCCGCCGGGCCGCCGCGCCGCCCTCCCGGACGAGCCGTTCGAAGGCGTGCGCGTCCAGCTCGCCGGGCCGCACCCGCAGCAGGTAGCCCGGCCCCGTCCGCACGATCCGGTCCGGGTCGCCGAGCGCGCGGCGCAGCCGGTGCACGTACGACTGGACGTTCTTCGTGGCCGACTTCGGCGGCTCCTCGCCCCACAGGGCGTCCACCAGCGTCTCCAGCGCGACGGGCCGGTTCGGGCCGCACAGCAGCGCCGCCAGCAGCCCGCGCGTCTTCGGGGTGCCGAGCCGCACGGGCCCGGCCGCGCCGCGCACCCGCAGCGACCCGAGCACCTCGAAGCGGACGGCGGACCGCGCCGCGCCCTCCCGGGCGCCGCCCGGCCGCCCCGTCGCGGTGATCCCGGCGCCGCTCGCTCTCGCAAGGACTCTCGTACCCGACATGAGCCGCCTTCCAGGACGGGGTGAGCCTCGTTCCGGACGGTAATGAACGGCGATTTCGTCTCGCTTACACCGCGCCCTGACACGTCCGTACGGGCGTAATCGCCCGGTCGCGCGGCGCCCGCGCGGCCGCGGGGAATCGCGCCGCCCGGGCCGGTGTTGCCGTAGCGGTAAGGACCCTGAGAGGAGAACGGTGATGGCTACGAAGGCCCTGACGCGCGAGACGTTCGACGAGACCGTCGGCGGCGACGGCATGGTGCTGGTCGACTTCTGGGCGTCCTGGTGCGGGCCGTGCCGCCAGTTCGCCCCCGTGTACGAGCGGGTGTCGGAGAAGCACCCGGACGTCGTCTTCGCCAAGGTCGACACCGAGGCCGAGCAGGACCTCGCGGCGGCCTTCCAGATCAGCTCGATCCCGACGCTGATGGTCGTCCGGGACCGGGTGGTGCTGTACTCCCAGCCGGGCGCGCTGCCGGAGGAGGCCCTGGAGGACCTCATCTCGCAGGCCCGCGCCCTCGACATGGACGAGGTGCGGCGCGAGGCGGAGGCCCACAAGAGCGCCTGACCCGCTCTGGTCCGCCCTGACCGGCCCTGACCTGCTCTGACCCGCCCCGGCCCGCGCACCGCGCGGGCCGGGCCCTTGGCCGCCATCGGACGCTTCGCGCCCGCGGCGGCCATCGGCGTCCCGCGTTGTGCACCATGTGAGGCAGGCGGCCGCGGGAGGCGACATGGTCAGGCGCGACGCGCCGCTCGGCCCCCTGGAGGCGGGCGACCCCGCCGCCACGGGGCCGTACGTGCTCCTCGGCAGGCTCGGGTCGGGCTCCATGGGCCGCGTCTACCTGGGCCGCTCCGCGGCGGGGCGGCTCGTCGCGGTCAAGACGATCCGGGCCGAGCTGGCCCGCGAGACCGACTTCCGCGCCCGCTTCGCGCACGAGGCCGCGGCGGCCCGGCGGGTCAGCGGGATCTACACCGCCTCGGTCGTGAACGCCGACCCCGACGCCGCGGTGCCCTGGCTCGCGACGGCGTACGTCCCGGCGCCCTCGCTGGAGCTGCTGGTCGCGGAGGCGGGGCCGCTGCCCGTCGCGGCGGTGCGGTGGCTGGCGGGCGGATGCGCGGAGGCGCTCGAGTCGATCCACGCGGCGGGCCTCGTCCACCGCGATCTCAAGCCGTCCAACGTGCTGGTGTGCGCGGACGGGCCGCGGGTGATCGACTTCGGCCTGGCGCACGCGCGGGAGCGGGCCCGGATGACGCTCAGCCGCGTCGCGGTCGGCACCCCCGCGTTCATGGCGCCCGAGCAGGCGCAGGGGTCGCGGGTCGTGACGGCCGCGAGCGACGTCTACGCGCTGGGCGCGACCCTGCTGTACGCGGCGACCGGGCACGGCCCCTACCGGGGCGAGGGCGTGCTGGAGCTGATGGCGCAGCTCGCCACCCTGCCGCCGGACCTGTCCGGGCTCGCCGTGGAGCTGGAGACGCTGGTGCGCGGCTGCCTGGCCCGCGACCCCGGACGGCGGCCGTCGCCCGGGGACGTGCTGGCGTCGGTGGCGGAGTACCTGCGCCACGGCCGCGACGAGCCCGGCCTGTCCGGCACGGCGCTGGGCCTGGTCAGGGACTACGCGGCGGGACCGCGGCTCCCGGTCGCCGAACCGGGGCCGGAGGGTCCGCGGCCCGAGGACCCCGTGGCGGTGCGGGAGCGCCCGCCAGTGGTGATCGGAGGCGCGCGGGACGGCCGGTCGTCGGCCTCGACGGCGCGGACGTTCTTCCGCGAGCCCCGCAACACGATCGCCTCGGTGGCCGCGGTCGTGCTGATCGGCGTCGGCGCGCTGCTGGCCCGGACCTTCTGGTCGGGCGGCGACTCCGCCGGGACGTCCCCGGACGCGGGACGGCCGCCCGCCGGGAGGGCGGCGGAACCGCCGGCCCCGCTGGGCGGCGCCGGCGACCGCCCCACCGGGGACCCGCGGATCGTCGTCAACCAGCCGCAGGGCGACGGCGCGACGGTCTTCGTCGTGCACGGGACGGGCTGGCGCCCGGGGGAGCGCATCCAGGTGAGCCTCGACGGCTACGGCGAGCGCCCCGGACCGGTCGTCGACCACATGGGCACCTTCAACTACGCGGTGAACCAGGCCCACGAGTTCGTGGCGGGCCCGCTGCCCCTCGGCACGCACACCTTCTCCGCCGGCGCCGGGGGCGCTCCCGCCCGCACGACGTTCCGGGTCGTCCCCTAGGTCAGGACCGGGCCTCGGTCCATTCGGGGCTGTCGAGGAAGTGGTTGTCGAACCGCTCCTGCGACTCCAGCAGCTCGTCCAGCGTCGCCTCGCCCTTCCCGAGCCGGCCGAGCAGCCGGAAGTAGTCGAACCGCTCGACGCCCGGCGTGATGACGATCAGCAGGTCGGCGGTGGTGCCGGGCTTGGCGGCGAACGCGTGCGCCATCCTCGGCGGCACCACGACGAGGTCGCCCTCGCCGGCCTCCAGCACCTGCTCCCCGGCGAGGATCTGCGCGGTGCCGCCCAGCATGTAGAACAGCTCCGTGGACCCGGCGTGGTAGTGCGGGGTCGCCCCGTTCCCGCCGGCCGCCAGCGTCACCCGCTGGGTGCTGAGCGCGCCGCCGGTGCTGCTGGAGTCGGCGAGCAGCCGCACCGCCGCGGGCACGTCCCCGATCGTCTCGACCTCGTCCCCCCGGACCACGACCGCGCCCTGCTCGATCCGCGTCACAGCGCCACCTCCGCGGCCAGCCTAGCCCTTGGCGATCACGGCCGCCGACGATCGCGCGCCGCTGGCGATCAGGCCGCCCATACGGTCTTGACGTTGCAGAACGCGTGCATGCCCTGGGCGGACAGCTCGCGCCCGTACCCGGACCGCTTCACGCCGCCGAAGGGCAGCTCCGGGTAGGACGTGGTCATCCCGTTGACGAAGACCTGGCCCGCGTCCAGCTCGCGGACGAACAGCTCCCGCTCGCCCTCGTCCCGCGTCCAGGCGTTGGACCCGAGGCCGAACCCGGTGGCGTTCGCCAGCTCGACGGCCTCCTCCGCGCCGTCGACCCGGAACAGCGACGCCACCGGCCCGAAGACCTCCTCGTGGAACATCCGCATGTCCCGCGTCACGCCGCCGATCACCGTCGGCGGGTAGTACCAGCCGGGACGGTCCGGGCGCTCGCCCCCGCACAGCACGGTCGCGCCCTTGCCCACCGCGTCGGCGACCAGCTCCTCGACGTCGGCGCGGCCCTGCTCGCTGACCAGCGGGCCGACGTCGGTGTCCTCGTCCATGGGGTCGCCGACCTTCAGCGCCCGCATGTTCGCCACGAACAGCCGCTCGAACTCGTCGGCGCAGCCGCGGTCGACGATGAACCGCTTGGCGGAGATGCAGCTCTGCCCGTTGTTCAGGCAGCGGGACGTGGCCGCCGCCTCCGCGGCCGCCGCGAGGTCGGCCGACGGCATCACGACGAACGGGTCGCTGCCGCCGAGCTCCAGCACCGTCGGCTTGATCTCGTCCCCGGCGATCGCGGCGACCGACCGCCCCGCCGGTTCGCTGCCCGTCAGCGTGGCCGCCTTGACCCGCGGGTCGCGCAGCACCCGCTCGACCTTCGCCGAGCCGATCAGCAGGGTCTGGAACGCGCCCTCGGGGAACCCCGCGCGGCGGAACAGGTCCTCCAGGAACAGCGCCGTCTGCGGGACGTTCGAGGAGTGCTTCAGCAGGCCCACGTTGCCCGCCATCAGCCCCGGCGCGGCGAAGCGGATCACCTGCCAGAGCGGGAAGTTCCACGGCATCACCGCCAGCACGGGCCCGAGCGGCTGGTAGCGGACGTAGGCGTCCCGGGCCCCCACCGCCTCGGGGTCGGCGGGCCGGTCGGCGAGGAACTCCGCGGCGTGCGCGGCGTAGTACCGGCACGCCTTCGCGCACTTGCGCGCCTCGGCGATCGCGGCCTTGAGCGTCTTGCCCATCTCGGTGGTGAGCATCGCGCCGATCTGCTCGGCCTCGTCGTCCAGGATGCGGCCGGCGGCGTTCATCCATTCCGCGCGGCGCCCGAGGCCGGTCGTGCGGTACGCGGCGAACGTCTCGGCGGCCCGCCCGATGCGCCGGTCGATCTCCTCGTCGGTCAGCTCGTCGAAGGTCTTCTCCACGTCCCCGGTCGCGGGATTGGTGGTGGCGATCGTCGTCATGTCCGGATGCTCCCTGGGTGTCCGCCTGTTCATCGGGGACGTGCCCGTGCGCCCTCCCAGGAAACACGGCGGCGGGCGGCCGCGGCGGGCGGGATCCCCGGCGGGGCGGGGGCTCCGGGCCGGTTCGCCGCTCCCCGAGCCTGACCTGGTCAAACGTGACATGGCTCACGCACTTCCCTTGACCGGAACGTTCCATCGAAGCGGTGGCGTTTAACCCCCTTTGACAGTGCCTTTGAAGGGGAGAGGACCTTGGCGATCCCGGTGATGCTGCGCTCGATGCGCCATCACAACTACCGGCTCTGGGCCACCGCGGACTTCGTCTCGATCACCGGGACGTGGATGCAGGTCCTGGCGATGAACTGGCTCATCCTGTCCATCACCCACTCGGCCACCAGCGTCGGGCTGGGCCTGGTCCTGCAGGCCCTGCCGACCATGCTGCTCGGCCCGTGGGGCGGCGTGATCGCCGACCGGCTCCCCGCCCGGTACGTCGTGGCGGCCGGGCAGATCGCCCAGGCGGCGCTGTCCACGGTGCTCGCGGTGATCGCCGCCGGCGACCCGTCCGGCACCGGCGGCCTGTACGCGATCTCGCTGGCGTCGGGCATGGTCACCGCGATGACCTCGCCCGCGCTCGGCCGGTTCGGCGCCGAGGTCGTCGGCCCGGAGGACCTGTCCAACGGCCTGGCGCTCGGCTCGGTGCTGAGCTCCGGCGGCCGGATCCTCGGCATGAGCCTCGCCGGCGTGATCATCCCGCTGGCGGGCGTGCCCGGCGCGTTCGCGGCCAACGCGGTGAGCTTCCTCGGCGTGCTGGTCGCCATCGGGCTGATGCGCACCAGGGAGCTGCACGTGCTGCCGCCCGCCGAGCCGGGCGAGCGCGGCATCGTCGCCGGGTTCCGGTACGTCCTCGGCAACCCCCGCCTGCTGATCATGTTCGGGCTGGCCTTCGCGCTCGGCAGCCTGGGTCGCAACTACCAGGTGACGATGGCGGCGATGAGCCAGGGGCCGCTGCACGGCGGCGCCGGCGGCTACGGCGCCCTGTCGGTGCTCTTCGCCGTCGGTACCGTCCTCGGCGGCGTGTACGCCGCGTCCCGCACCCGGCTCCCGCTCAGGCTGCTGCTGATCACGGCGACGATCTGCTCCGCGGGCCAGCTGCTCAGCGGTTTCGCGCCGAACCTGGCGCTGTTCGGCGCCGCGATGCTGCCGATCGCGGCCGGCGCCGTCGTCCTGGACACCACCGTCGCCACCCGCGTCCAGCTGGACAGCCCCGGCCACCTGCGCGGCCGCGTCATCGCCGCGCAGGGCATGGTCGGCGCCGCGTCCGGCGCGGTGGGCGGCCCCGCGCTCGGCGCGCTCTGCGACACCCTCGGCCCCCGCGCCGCGCTCATGCTGGCCGGTGTCGTCTGCCTGGTCGTCGCGTCCGCCGCCGCCTACGGCTTCGCCCGCGTGCGCCGCACCCGCGCGGCCGTGGCGACCACGCCGGCTCCGGCCGCGCCGGCCCCGGCGCCCGCGCTGGCTGCGGCCGAGGCCTGACCGGC
>NZ_JBEPCJ010000135.1:0-20848 GCF_040299565.1 Spirillospora sp. NPDC000708 | reverse complement strand
CCCAGCGCGCGGCCGCCCCCGCCGGTGGCGGTGGCGGGGGCTATCGCGCCCGCCCGGCACCGCGGGCTGCCGGTCGCGGTCCGCGGCGGCGGGCACGGCCTGGCGGGCCACGGCACCGCCGACGGCGCCCTGGTCATCGACCTGTCCGGGCTGGACGGGCTCGAGGTCGACGCGCGGTCCCGGACGGTGACCGCGGGCGGCGGGCTGCGCTGGGGACCGCTCGACGCGGCCGCGCAGGAGCACGGGCTGGCGGTGACCGGCGCCGACGCGCCCCAGGTCGGCGTCGCCGGCACGGCGCTCGGCGGCGGGTTCGGCTGGCTGCACCGGCTGTACGGGCTGACCTGCGACAACCTGGTCGAGGCCGAGGTGGTCACGGCGGACGGCGCGACCCACCGGGTCGACGCGGGCAGCGAGCCGGAGCTGTTCTGGGCGCTGCGCGGCGGCGGGGGGAACTTCGGTGCGGTGACGCGGACGCGGTTCGCGCTGCATCCCCTGCGCGAGCTCACCGGCGGGGTGCTCATCCATCCGATCGAGCGCGGGGCGCGGGTGCTGCGCCGCTACCAGGAGGTCGCCGACGCGGCGCCCGGGCGGCTCGCGGTCCGGCTGACGCTGATGGCCGCGCCGCCCGCGCCCTTCGTCCCCGAGCCGGTGCGCGGCCGTCCGATCGTGATGGTCGGCGTCGCCGCGTTCGCCCCGCCGGACGAGGCGGAGCGGATGCTGCGGCCGCTGCGCGAGTTCGGGCCGCCCGTCGCCGACGCCGTCCGGCCGATGTCGTACCTCCAGCTGCAGCAGCCGCCGAACCGCTTCCCCGAAAGGCAGCGCGCCCACGGCGCGAGCCACTTCCTGGGCCGGCTCGACGACGCCGCCATCGACGGGCTGCTGGCCGCCGCCGCGGACGCCCCCGGACGCCTCGCCATGCTGCAGATCCAGCAGCTCGGCGGCGCCATCGCCGAGACGCCGCCCGAGGCCACCCCGTTCGGCTTCCGCGACGCGGCCCACCTCGTGGCCGTCAACGCCCTGGCCGAACACGACGACGCGGCCGCCGACCTCGCCGCCTGGAGCGCGAAGGCGTCGGCGGCGATCCGCCCGCACGCGACCGGCGGCCCCTACGTCAACTTCGTCTCCGCGGACGAGCCCCCGTCGTACGTGCCGGGCGCGTTCGCCCCGGACGCCTACGCGCGGCTCACCGCGGTCAAGAAGGCGTACGACCCGGACAACCTGTTCCGCTTCAACGCCAACATCGCCCCCTCGGCGACCCCGTCCGCGCCGCGACCCCAGGAGTAGAACATGGACCAGGACGCACCCGCCCGCGACGCTTTCCGCCTCGACGACAGGGTCGCGGTGGTCACCGGCGCCGGGCGCGGCATCGGCGCCGCGACCGCGGTCGAGCTGGCCCGCGCGGGCGCCGACGTGGTGATCGCGGCGCGCTCGGCCGACCAGCTGGCGAAGGTCGCCGCCGAGATCGAGGCCGCGGGCCGCCGGGCCCTCGCCGTCCCCGGCGACCTGTCCGACCTCGGCCTCGCCGCCGGCCTGCCGGGCCGCGCGGTCGGGGCCTTCGGCCGGCTCGACGTCGTCGTCAACAACGTCGGCAGCGCCACCATCAGGCCCTTCACCGCGCTCACGCCCGACGACCTCGTGGACGCCTTCCGCTTCAACGTGGGCATCGCGCACGCCGTCACCGGCTCCGCCGTCCCGCACCTGCTGGACGCGCCGGGGAACGGCGGCGCCGTCGTCAACATCACCTCGACGGTGGGGCGCGTGGGCGGCCGGGGCTGGCTGGCGTACGGCACCGCCAAGGGCGCCCTGGCGCAGTACACCCGGCTCGCCGCGCGGGACCTCGCGCCGCGCATCCGGGTGAACGCCGTGACGCCGGGCGCGGTGGCGACCGCGGTGCTGGAGCCGGTGCTCGCCGACGACGCGATGCGCGACCGGCTGGAGCAGGCGACCCCGATGCGACGGGTGGGCGTGCCCGGCGACATCGCCGCGGCCGTCCGCTACCTCGCCTCCCCCGCCGCCTCGTACGTGACCGGCAAGGTCTTCGAGATCGACGGCGGGATCGACGCCCCCAACGTCGACTTCGGCATGCCCGACGTCTGAGCCACGCCCGATCCCCGAACGCGAAAGGCCCGACATGAACGCGACGCCGCTGAGCGACCAGGCCAAGGCCATGCTCCGTGAGCCCTACTTCGCCTGGGCGACCGTCATCCGGCCCGACGGCTCGCCCCACTGCACGATCGTCTGCGTGGACGTGGACGGCGACGAGGTCGTCTTCACGACCGCGGTCGGCCGGGTCAAGGAGCGCATCCTGCGCACCGACGGCCGGGTGGCCGTCAGCGTGCTGGACCCCGCGGTCCCGTTCCACTCCCTCACCGTGTCCGGCACGGGGCGCATCGAGGAGAAGGGCGCCGAGGAGATGACCGACCGGATCGCCCGCAAGTACTGGGGCGCGCCCGACTACGCGCACCGGAGCAGCGACGAGCGGCGCGTCACGGTGCGCGTCACTCCGGAGCACGTCATCTACTCCGACGCCGGAGGCGGTGGCCGGCCGTGACCGGCGCGCCCGCGAACGACCCGCGCACGAGGCTCCCCTCGCTGACCGGGATGCGGATCCTGGCGGCGCTCTCGGTGTTCTTCTGCCACGCCACCTTCCAGGCGTTCTACGGCGACCGGGGACCGGCGCCGTCCCTGGAGGGGCCCGCCACGGCGGCGGGCTGGCTCGGCGTGGCCTTCTTCTTCGTGCTGAGCGGCTTCGTCCTGACCTGGTCGTCGCGTCCCGGCGACGCGGCGCGCGACTTCTGGCGCCGCCGCTTCGTCAAGATCTACCCCAACCACCTGGTCACGTGGACCGCCGTGCTGCTGCTGGCGTTCCTGCCGGGCCAGGCCGCGGCCGACCGCGCCACCTGGGGCAAGACGCTGCCGAGCCTGCTGCTCGTGCACGCCTGGGTGCCCGACGCCGAGGTGATGAACGCGCTGCACGTCCCCAGCTGGTCGCTGAGCTGCGAGCTGCTGTTCTACCTGTGCTTCCCGCTGGTGATCCGGGCGGTCCGGGCGATCAGGCCGGACCGGCTCTGGGGCTGCGCGGCGGGCCTTTTGGCGCTGGTCGTCCTGGTTCCGGCTCTCGCGCAGTGGCTCCTTCCCGACACCCCGAAGATGCCGTGGTTCCCGATGTCGGTCTGGGACTACTGGGCGGTGTACTCGCTGCCTCCCGTCCGCCTTCTGGAGTTCACGCTGGGCGTGGTCATGGCCCGCATCGTGATCTCGGGCCGCTGGGTCGGCCTGGGGCTCGGCCCGGCGTTCTGCCTGCTGGCCGCCGGTGTCGTCCTCCAGGTGAAGCTGGTGCCCTCCCCTTGGGCGATGGTCGCCCCGACGGTGGTGCCACTCGCCCTGGTCATCGCGGCCGCGGCCGACCGCGACTCGCGCGGGCGCCCCTCCCTTCTGGCCGCCCCGGTCATGACCTGGCTGGGCGAGATCTCGTTCGCCCTGTACCTGGTGCACCTCCCCGTGCTCACCTACGGCCGTCTCGTCCTGGGCGGCGGCTGGAGCGCGCCCGCCGCGTCCGGCGTCGAGGCGGGCCTGCTCGGCGTCGCGCTGGCGCTGGCCGCCGCGCTCCACACGTGGGTGGAGCGGCCCGCGATGCGCCGCTGGAGCCGGCGGCGCCCGGGACGGGCGGCGCCCGCCCCCCGTCCCGTGACGGAGCCGGGCTGACTCCGGGGCCGCCCGCACCGGCCCGGCCGCCGGTCGCGACGCCGCGAACGCCGGTCATGCGGTCGCAAACCGGGCGGCGACGAAGCCGACGAGGTCGTTCGCCTCGGGCTCCCCCACGGTGATCCGGGCCCCGCGGCCGGCGTAGCCGTTGACCCTGACGCCGTGCTCGGCGCACATCTGGACGAACCGGTCGGTCCGCCTGCCGAGCGGGAGCCACAGGAAGTTCGCCCCGCTCGTGGGCACGTCCCAGCCCTGCCCGCGCAGCAGCCGGAGCAGCCGGTCGCGCTCCTTCACCAGGGCGGCGATGCGCCGGCGCAGCTCGAACTGGTTGCGCAGCGCGGACAGCGCGGCCTTCTGCGCGACCGCGCTCACGCCGAACGGCAGCGCCGTCCGCCGGACCGCGCCGATCACCCGCGGTTGCGCGATCATGAAGCCGACCCGCAGCCCGGCCAGGCCGTACGCCTTGGAGAACGTGCGGATCACCGCGACGTTCGGGTGCTCGCGGTACAGCCGCACCCCGTCCGGCGCGGCCGGCTCGCCGACGAACTCCCGGTACTCCTCGTCGATCACCACCAGCACGTCCGGCGGGACCCGCCTGAGGAAGGTCTGCAGCGCGTGCCGGTGCACGGTCGTCCCGGTGAGGTCGCTCGGGTTGCCGACGAACACCACCCGGGTCCGTTCGGTGACCGCCCCGGCCAGCGCCCCGAGGTCCTGGTGCGCGCCGTCCAGCGGCACGCCCTCCAGCCGCGCCCCGGCGACCTGGATCAGGCCGGGGTAGCGCTCGGTCGACGGCCAGGAGCAGACGACCTCGTCGCCGTGCCGCACGGCGGCGAGCAGCACCTGCTGGATGATCGCGGTGGCGCCGGCCCCGACCGCGATGTGCGGCGCGGGGACGGAGAGCTGGTCGGAGAGCGCCTCGACGAGCTCGGAGCAGCCGTCGTCGGGGTATCGGTTGACGTCGGACATCGCTCTCCTCGCCATCGCGAGCACGCTGTCCGGGGGTGGGAAGGGGGCCTCGTTGAGGTCGGCGCGGTAGCCCCGGCCGTCGTTCTGCACCGCCGCGTGCACGGCGAGTTCCAGCAGGTCGTCCCTGAGCCGCGGACGCGTCTCCGCCATCAGTACCTCCAGGGTCGCAAGGGGGTCTCCGGGCATCTGGGCGCGTCGCCGGTGATCCGCCCGGCCCGGGCCGGCGGGCGGCCCACGGGGCCGGCCGCCCGCCGCACCGGAGCGGCCTCGCGCGGGAACGGCCTCGCGCCGTCCGCGGCCGCCCGGGCCCGGGTGGTCACCGGGACGGTGCCGCTAGCCCCTGTGCTCGGGCGTGCGGATCAGGAGCACGGCGAGGCCCGCTCCGACGAAGGCCACGGCGGCCACCACGAAGAAGAGCAGGTTCAGGCCGTTGACGATCCCGTGCTCGGCCGCGTCGACGACCGGCTTGCGCAGCGCGGCGGGCAGGTGGGCGGCCACCGCCTTGATCTGGCCGGCGGACGCGGCCCCGGCGATGTCGTGGATCGGCAGGTGCCTGCCCGCCAGGTCGTCGGACATCGTGTCGGTGACCTGGCGGCCGAGGATCGCGCCGTACACGGCGATCCCCATCGCCATGGCGGTCTGGCTGACGGTGTTGTTGACGCCCGCGGCCATGCCGAGGCGCGGCCCGTCGGCCACCTCCATGGACAGCGACCCGATCGCCGGGAGCGCCATGCCGAGGCCGAAGCCCGCGATGACCATGCCGGGGGCCAGATGCGTCCACGAGGAGTCGAGCGTCAGGCCGTGCATGACGACGAGGCCGGTGCCGACGAGCACCAGCCCGAGGGTCGGCAGCACCCAGGCCGGGAGCCGGTCCATGAACGCGCCCGCCGCGGGCCCCGAGAGCAGGATCGGGATGTTGACCGCGAGGAAGCACAGGCCGGTCTTGAAGGCCGAGTAGCCGAGCTGGTTCTGGAAGTAGAGCGAGAGGTACAGCAGCAGGGCGAAGAAGCTGCCGTGCGTGGCGACCGTGGCGAGCTGCGTGCCGCTGAACGAGCGGCTGCGGAACAGCGACAGGTCCAGCATCGGCTCCCGGTGCACCCACTCGATGATCAGGAAGACCGCCATGAAGACGGCGGCGCCGGCGAACATCGCGATGACGCGGTCGCTGGACCATCCCCAGTCCTCGCCGCGCAGCAGCGCGACCATGAGGAGCATCAGCGACGCGGTGAGCGTGAGCAGGCCGCCGGCGTCGAGGCTCTTGCCCTTGCGCAGCTCCTCGTGGCGGGGCAGCTTCACCCAGGCGATGACCAGGGTGACGGCCGCGAACGGGATGTTGATGTAGAAGACCCAGCGCCAGTCGATGCCGGCCACGAGCGCGCCGCCGAGGAGCGGGCCGAGCGCGACGGCGACGCCCGCCGCGGCGCCGCGGACGCCGAAGGCGAGGCCGCGCATCTGCCCGTGGTAGATCTGCGCGACGAGCGCGAGCGTCGTGGCGAACATGACGGCGCCCGCCAGCCCCTGCACCGCCCGGGACCAGATGAGCATCTCAGGGGTGGTGGACACGGCGCAGGCCAGCGACGCCAGGCCGAACGCGGCGACGCCGATCAGGAACATCCGGCGGCGGCCGACGCGGTCGCCGAGGGATCCGGCGGTCAGCTGGAACACCGCCATGGCGAGGGTGAAGGAGTTCACGACCCACTGCAGGTCGGTGAGGTTCGCCTTCAGGTCGCGCTGGATGTCCGGGAGCGCCACGGTGACGATCGTGGCGCTCATCATGAGCATGGAGACGGCGGTGACGATCGCGACGAGCGGCCACCACCCGGCTTCTTCCCTGTGATCCCCCGTACGGCCGCCGAAGACGTCCGAGACGGGCCTCTGCGCAGTCATCGGATCCGTGACCCTTCCTGACTCGACAAGTTCCCTATCAATGCTAGGTGCAGCCTAGCATCGGTAGGGGGTCCTATCAATGCTAGAGTGAATTCGTCCGACCGACGCGACCTCCGGGGGTCCGATGCCAGACCGCCCCAACCGCGCCAAGCTGCGGTTGCGCCCCAACCCCGAGGGGCTGTGGAACGAGGAGAAGGGCCCCGATCCGCGCCTCAGCCGGAGCGAGATCGTCGAGGCCGCCCTCGAACTGCTGGAGAAGGACGGCTTCGAGGCGTTCAGCATGCGCGGCCTCGCGACCGCGCTGAACATCAAGTCGCCCTCGCTCTACTGGCACTTCCGGAGCAAGGACGAGCTGTTCAACCTGGTCGTGGACGCCGTGCTCGGCGAGTGCCGGCTGCCCGCCGCCGACGAGGGCGACTGGGCCGAGCGGCTGACGAGCGTGGCCCGCGAGATCCGCCGCGTGCTGCTGGCCCACCCGGCGGCGACCCGGCTGCTGACCGGCCGGGTGCCGCTCGGGCCGAACTGGCTGCGGCTGGCCGAGTACGTGATCGGCACGCTGCGCCGGGCGGGCTTCGACGACAGGCTCACCAACATCTGCTACCTGGTGCTGCTGTACTACGCGGTCGGCTTCGTGACCCAGGAGATCTCGTTCGGCACCGGCGCGGAGGCCCGCGAGCGGCTCGACCAGATGCAGGAGTTCGTGCAGCACCTGCCGCCGGAGCAGTACCCCAACCTCATCGCCGTCACCGCCGGCTTCAACGAGCGCGGCCTCGAGGACCGCTTCGAGATCGGGCTGAGCGGCGTCATCGGCGGGTTCCGCGCCGAGCTGGCGAAGGCCGCCGGACCGGCCTGACCGGCCCGCCGCGCCAGGGCGCTCACCATGGCACGGGGCCCTCGTCTCCGAAGAAGGAGCCCGTCGGCCCGTCGTCGGGCAGCGTCGCGGCGGTGACCGCGGCCCGCGCGCCCTCCGCCGGCGTGCGCACGCCCCGGCCCGCCCCCATGGCCGCGATCAGGTCGGACGCCATGTTGGTGTCGCAGAAACCCGGGTTGACGGAGTTCACCTTGATCGGCGTCTCCGCGAGCTCCTTGGCGTAGGCCACGGTCACCGCGTTGAGCGCGGCCTTGGAGGAGTTGTAGGCCAGCAGGTTGACCCGCGAGACCGGTGACTCCCGGTCGCTCATGACCGCCAGCGACCCCAGGCGGCTGGAGACGTTGACGATGCGCCCCGCCTCCGAGCGGCGCAGCAGCGGCAGCATCGCGTCGGTCACCGCGATCACCCCCACCACGTTCGTCTCGTAGGTCCGGCGCACCATGTCGAGCGGAACCCGGCCGGGGCGCAGGTTCCAGTCCAGAATGGCGATCCCGGCGTTGTTGACCAGTGCGTCGAGACGGCCGTGCTCGCGCTCTATTCGCTCCGCGGCGCGCTTCAGCCCGGCGGCGTCGGTGACGTCGACGAGCACATGTCCGGCGTCCACCCCCTCCGCCCGCAGCGCGGCGGCCGCCTTCCGGCCGCGCTCCTCATTTCGCGCGCCCACGAGCACCTTCTGGCCGCCGAGCCCGCCGAGCTGCCGCGCGACCTCGAAACCGATTCCCTTGTTGGCCCCGGTGATGAGAGATATTCGCATGCCACCACACTGGCCCCGATCCAGGGCGAAGGAAAGAGCCGTCCAGCGGCTCCCGATCATTTCCTTAGAGCTTCTCGACTGCCGTGGCCGACCATACAGAAGGAGTGAAATCGGAAGGTACTCGCACCCGTTCGTACTCCGAAAGGACCATGGAATGGACTCGCCAAATCAGGAAACCGCGGACCTGGAATTCGTGATGGGGGTGGCCGGCGGCTTCTGGCGGTCGCGGGCGCTGTTCAGCGGCGTGGAGCTGGGCCTGTTCACCATGCTGGCCACCGGGCCCGCCACCCTCGAGGAGATCACCGGGAAGCTCGGCCTGCACGCGCGGGCGGCGGCGGACTTCCTGGACGCCCTGACGGCCCTGGGCCTGCTGGAGCGCCGGGACGGCCGGTACGCCAACGCGCCGGCCGCCGCCCGCCTCCTCGACCAGAACGGCGAGGGCTACGTCGGCGGCTTCCTCACCTTCATGGGGCGCGCGCTCTACCCGGCGTGGGGCCGCCTCACCGACCTGCTGAAGTCCGGGTCGCTGCAGGAGGGCTTCGACTCGTTCGGCGAGTTCTACCGCGACCTGGACCGCGTCCGGGGCTTCATGAACGCGATGGACAGCGCCTCCGCGGTCGTCACCGCCTACCTGGTCGAGCGGGTCGACTGGAGCGGGCACCGGGACGTGGTCGACCTCGGCGGCGCGCGCGGCAACCTCGCCGGCTCGCTCGCCCGCGCGCACCGGCACCTGAGGACCGCCTGCTTCGACATGCCGCCGCTGCGGCCCCTGTTCGACGAGCACATGGCGGCCCTCGGGACCGCCGACCGCACCACCTTCCACGGCGGCGACTTCCTCACCGACGCGCTTCCCGAGGCCGACGCCTACATCTTCGGGCATGTGCTGCACGACTGGGACGAGGAGAGCCGCGTCACGCTCGTGACCCGCGCGTTCGAGGCCCTGCGCCCCGGCGGCGAGCTGCTCGTCTACGACGAGCTCATCGACGACGACCGGACGGGTCCCGCGCACTCGCTGCTGATGAGCCTCAACATGAAGCTCGTCCGGTCGGGCGCCGCCGAGTACACCTTCGCGGACGCGAAGCGCTGGCTCGGCGACGCGGGGTACACCGGCGTCACGGTCGAGCGCATCACCGCCACCGAGCGCCTCATCCGCGCCCGCAAGCCGGCCGCCGCCTGACCGGCGTCCCCCTCCGGCCGTTCCCGTCCGGTGCCGGAGGTCGCGAAGCCGGGGAACGCGGGATCGCCGAACACGGAACGTCCCTCCCGGCCGGGCCGGGAGGGACGTTCGGGGTCGGCGGCGGGCCGTCCGGCCGCCGTTCAGTCGAGCTCGACGGGCAGGAAGCGGTAGTGGTCGCCGTCCTTGCGGACCAGGCCGGCGGACGGGGCGTCGAAGTGGCTGCCGAACAGGACCGAGTCGGTCCCGGCGAGGTCGGCGAACAGCGCGCGCCTCGTCCTCGTCGCCTGCTCCGCGTCCACGTCGACGGTCGCGCACATGGCGGTGCGGGCGAACTGCACCGGGTGGTGGAGGCAGTCGGCGGAGATCACGGCCTTGCGGTCGCCGCCGTCCAGCCGGACCGTGACCTGACCCGGCGTGTGGCCGGGCGCCGGCACGATCGTCACGCCCGGCGCCACCTCGACGCCGGCGGCGGGCACGTCGACGGGGTCCAGCAGCCCGGCCTCGCGGACGGGGTCGACGGAGTCGGCGAACATCTCGCGCTGGTCCGGCTCCAGCTCGACGCCGCCCCAGTAGTCGTACTCGGCCTGGGCCGACACGTAGCGGGCGTTGGTGAAGGTGGGCACCCAGCGGTCCCCGTCGAGCCGGGTGTTCCAGCCGACGTGGTCCTGGTGCAGGTGCGTGTTGATCACGACGTCGACGTTGCCGGGCGTGAAGCCCGCCTCCGCCAGCCGGTCGAGGAACGGGGTGGACAGGTGGTCCCACGCGGGGAAGGGGCGGGCCTTGCCGTTGCCCACGCCGGCGTCCACCAGCACGCGGGTGTCACCGATCTGGACGGCGAAGGCGTGGACGGAGCCGAGCAGCTGCCCGTCGTCGTCCACGTAGAAAGGGCTCAGCCACGCCGATTCCGCGACCACGTCCGGGGTCGCCTGAGGCAACAGCCACCGGCCGAACCCGCGCAGCGGGACTTCGGCTATCCGGTGGACGGTCACCTTTCCGATCTGCCAGGTCTCTGCCGCCGGGCTCTTCTGGGGTGTCGTCATGGCGCCACGTTAAAGCGGGCGGGAGAAGCGGCATTCGAGGATCACTAGAGATCCGCTGAAATCCGACCTCGGCGAGTCCACTAGCGGCCAGGAGAAAAACGTGCGCCCGCTCATCCGATGCGAATTCTCCAAAAACCCGATATCGAGGCGCGCAATGGAGTCCTCATGGTGAACGGCGGCGCCTCCCTCGCCGGGGTCAGGTGGGGCGCCGCACCGAGGTCGTCTCGCTCGTCAGCGGCGATCCGTCGGACGCGACGGGCAGGAGGTCGGGCACGGGGGCGCCGTCGCCGTCGACCAGGACCGAGTGCTCCTCCCCCGCGTCGAAGGCGTGGCGCTCGCCCCACTGCCGCAGTGTGACGATCACGGGGAAGAGGTCCTTGCCGGCGTCGGTGAGCGCGTACAGCCACCGCCTGCCCGACGGGGAGTCGACCTGGGCGAGCAGGCCGCGGGCGGTGAGCTTGCGGAGCCGCTCGGTGAGGATGTTGCGGGCGATGCCGGTGCGCTGCTGGAAGTCGGTGAACGAGCGGGCGCCGTCCATCGCGTCCCGGATGATGAGCAGGCTCCACCGGTCGCCGACCAGGTCGACCGTGCGGGCGACCGGGCAGCTCGGGTCCGTCCACGGAGGGCTCTGCCCGTCGGTGCCGTCGCGTGCCATCGCTCCCCCATGAGTTGCGGATTGAAACCATTGTGGCCTAGCCTCCAATCAGTTGCAAAATGAAACCAAACGGAGGTGCCCGGTGAACGGGAGGACGAGGCTGCTGCTCGCGGCCGTGTGCGGGGTCGCGGTGGCGAGCGTCTACGCCGGGCAGCCGGTGCTGGGACCGATGGGACGCGACCTCGGCGTCCCGGTCGACGCGCTCGGCTGGTTCGTGGCCGCCGGGCAGCTCGGCTACCTGGCGGGACTGGTGCTGCTGGTGCCGCTGGGCGACGTCCTCGACCGCAGGCGCCTGATCGCGGCGCACCTCGCCCTGGTGGCGGCGGGGACGGCGGTCACCGCGGCGGCCCCGGCCGCCTGGGCGGCGTTCACCGGGCTGGCCGCGGCGGGAGCGTTCGCGGTGGTGGTGCAGACCACCGTCGCGTACGCGGCGTCGGTCTCCCCGCCGGCCGAGCGCGGGCGCAACCTCGGCATCGTGACCTCGGGCGTGGTGGTCGGCATCCTCGGCGCGCGCGTCGTCGCGGGACTCCTCGCCGACCTGTCCGGCTGGCGCGGCATCTACCTGGCCCTCGCGGTCCTCGCCGCCGTCCTCGCGGTGCTCGCCCTCACCCTGCTGCCCGCCGACGACCGCCGCGACGCCGCCCGGTACGGGCAGGCCCTGCGGTCCTTCGGCGGACTGTTCACCCGGCCGGTGTTCCTCAGCCGCGGGCTGATCGCGTTCTTCCTGTTCGCCTCGTTCGGCACCCTGTGGAGCGGCATGGCCCTGCCGCTGGCCGGCGCGCCGTGGCACCTCGGCGAGACGCAGATCGGGCTGTTCGGCGTCGCCGGGCTGGCCGGGGCCCTCGGTGCCGCGCGGTCCGGACGGTGGGGCGACGCGGGGCACGCGCGCCGGGTCACCGGCATCGCGCTCGCGCTCCTGCTCGTCTCCTGGGCGGCGATCGGGCAGCTCCCGTGGTCGCTGCCGCTGCTGATCGCCGGCGTGGTCCTGCTCGACTTCGCCGTCCAGGCCGTGCACGTGAGCAACCAGCACACCCTGACCGCCGCCTACCCCGAGCGCACCAGCGCCACCATCGGCGCCTACATGCTCTTCTACTCGCTCGGTTCCGCCCTGGGAGCGGCCGCGACCACGGCCGCGTTCGACGCGGCGGGCTGGACCGGCCCCACCGTCCTCGGCGCGGCGTTCGCGCTCTGCGCACTCGCCACGTGGGCCTTCAGCGGACGAGCGACGACCGGCGCCGCCCCCCGCCCGGACACCCGGTCGCGCGAACGGCGCCTCTCAACGCCGGTCCCGGACGCCGAGCGCCCGTCCGCGCGCTGATCGGCCGCCGGAGCGTCCGATCAGCGGAAGCCGTGATCCCGCGCCTCGGCGGCGCCGAGGCGCAGGATCGGTTCGAGCAGCCCTGGGAAGCGGTCGTCCAGGTCGCCGTCGCGCGGCCGGACGCGCCGGTGCCGGCCGTCGACGGCCATGCTGATCAGCCCGGCCTCGCGCAGGATCCGCCAGTGGTTGGACAGCGTCGACAGCGGCACGTCCATGCCGTCGGCGAGCGCCGAGCAGGTCGACTCCGGATGCGCCCAGGCGCGCCGCACCAGTTCCAGGCGCACCGGATCGCCCAGCGCGTGCAGCACCGGCGCGAGCGCGAGCGCCTCGCGGGCGGGCTGGGGAAGCGGTCGCATGCCCCGACGATACCTCGATCGTTCGACGTTCCGGGATCGTCGATGGACAACACTTCGATACTTCGGCATTATCGAACTATCGAAGTGTTGTCCCCGCGTCCGCGAGAGGAACCCCCGTTGACCACATCCGAAGGCGTGCCCGAGGCCGGACCGGCCGGGACCGCGGCCGTCCGGCCGAACCGTGCCGCGCTGCTCACCGTGACCTGCCTGGGGCAGTTCATGGTGCTGCTGGACAGCACGATCGTCGGCGCGGCGCTGCCCGACATGCAGCGGCGGCTGCACACGCACCTGAGCGGCCTGCAATGGATCGTCGACGCCTACGTGCTGCTCGTCGCCATGCTGCTGCTGTCCGGCGGCGTCTTCGCCGACCGCTTCGGCCGCAGGCGCGTGTTCCTGGCCGGCGTCGCGGTGTTCACCGCCGCGTCCGTGCTGTGCTCGGCCGCCCCCTCGATCGGGTGGCTGATCGCCGGGCGGGTCGCCCAGGGCGTCGGCGCCGCGGCGCTGAGCCCCGCCTCGCTGGCCCTGATCGCCGCCGCCCATCCCGCCCCGCAGGACCGGGTCAGGGCGATCGGGCTGTGGGCGGGCCTCAGCGGGATCGGCCTGGCTGCCGGACCGCCGGCCGGCGGCATCCTGGCGGACGCCTTCGGCTGGCCCGCCATCTTCCTCGTCAACGGGCCCATCGGCGCTTTCCTGCTGGTCGCGGGGGCGCGCGCCTTGCGCGAGTCGCGCAATCCCGGAGCCCCTTCGATCGACGTCCCCGGGACGGTCCTCTCCATCGTGGGCGTGGGGGCGCTGACCTACGCACTGATCGAGGGCGGCTCGCGCGGCTGGACGTCGCCCGTGATCCTGAGCGGCTTCGCCGCCGCGGCGGTCGTCCTCGCCGCGTTTGTCGCCGTCGAAGCGCGCGCCTCGACGCCGATGCTGCCGCTGCGCCTGTTCCGGGAGCGGCTGTTCACCGTGTCCAACACCGCCATGATCGTGGTGGGGTTCGCGCTCATGGGGTCGTCGTTCTTCTTCTCCCAGTTCTTCGTGTACGTCCAGGGCAGTTCGATCCTGCGCGCGGGCCTGCAGACCCTGCCCGCCTCCCTCGCCATGGTGGTCGTCAGCCCGTTCGCGGGACGCCTCGCCGCCAGGTACGGGTTCCGGATCGTGGTCACCGTCGGCCTGGCACTGGCCGGGCTCGGGCTGCTGACGCTGGGGCTCGTACACGCCGGAACCGGATACGCGAACGTGTGGTGGCGGCTCGCGGTCGTCGGCATCGGGTTCGCGCTGACCATGTCGCCGCTGACGGGCGCCGCCATCCAGGCCGTCGGCCCGCAGGAGGGCGGCCTCGCCTCCGGCATCAGCAGCACCACCCGCCAGATCGGCGCGGTCCTCGGCGTCGCGGTCCTCGGGGCCGTGGTCCGCACCCGCCAGTCCGGCGGCGCGTCCTTCGAGGCCGGGCTCGGCGGCGCCTTCCTCACGGCCGGCGCCGTCACCCTCGCCTGTGCCGTGTTCACCGGCCTCTGGCTGGTCAGGTCCAGGCCGGCGGACGTCCCACGCCGCGGACCGAGCGCCGGCCGCGGCTCAGGAGCGCACCTTCCCGATCACCCACTGGAGCGCGAGCAGCGCTAGCGCCGCCATGAACGCGGCCCGCCCGTTCCCGGTGGCGATGCCGGCGCCGAGCACCACGGCCGCGAGGGTGGGCAGGATCTTGAAGCCGAACACCGGTGCCTCCATCTGGACGTCGTGCGGCGGACCCACCGCCACCCACGGTTTCCATTCTTCTCGACGTCGCCCGCCGCCGTTAATCGCCACCGCGGTGACAACCGCGATCACCGCTGCGCCCGTTTCGCGACGAGTTCCGCGCGGAGCGTGCCGCCCCGGTAGGGGCGGCACCGGGGACGTCAGTACCGGTTCGTCGAGGCGTCCACGGCGAGGTCCGCGTCGATCGCGTCGGCGGACAGGTCCTTGAGTCCCATGTGGTCCTTGACGATCCGTCCGAGCGTGGGCAGGGAGCCGCGGTCGGGCCACGTGCCGGGGTCCCACAGGGACGAGCGCAGGAACGCCTTCGCGCAGTGCATGTACAGCTCTTCGACGTCGACGAGGAGCGCCAGCCGCGGCCGCTTGCCCTGGACCACCAGGTCGTCGAAGAACGGCGCGTCCGACACGAGCGTCGCGCGCCCGTTCACCCGCAGCGTCTCGTTCATCCCCGGCACGAGGAACAGCAGCCCGACGCGGGGGTTGTGCAGCACGTTGCGGAAGCTGTCGGCCCGGTGGTTGCCGGGACGGTCGGCGAGCGCCAGCCGGTGGGAGTCCAGGACCAGCACCGAGCCCGCGGGGTCGCCGCGCGGCGAGACGTCGCAGGCGCCCTCCGCGTCCGAGGTGGCCAGCAGCACGAGCGGCGAGTGCGCGATGACCGTGCGCGCGTGCTCGTCGATCCTGCCGATGTCCTTGTCCCAGAGGGGCCGCGGCGGTTCCGGGACGATCTCCCGCAGCTCGGCCTCGGTCGTCACCGTCCGGATCTCAGAAGGATGCATCGGCCGAATATAAGGTAAGCCTCACCAAAGACGCGCGCCTGTCCGTCTTCGGTTTCGCGAACCGCACCATCGAGGATCCCGTCTCCGGGCGTCCCGGAGCCCTCAGATGCGGGGCCGGGAGGCGGCGTCCAGGCGGTAGTGCGCTCGCTCGGCGTCGGGGATGGGGAACGAGCTGTGCACCCACATCTGGTCCACGGTGCACGCGGTCATCCGCCAGAGGCCGTCCTCCTTGCGGAACCGGTCGACGCGCAGGCCCTCGCCCGCGATGATGGGCCGCTGCGGCCCGTCGCCGTCCTCGCCCACGAGCACGCCGAGCAGGTAGGACAGCGCGGTCGCGGTGCCGTCCTCCTCGGCGTGGACGGTCGGGTTGAGGCTGGCGTGGCGCAGCCCGTCGTTGATCGGCAGCTTCTCCCGCAGCAGCGCGATCGCCGCCTCCCGGCCCTCCCGGTAGCCCCAGACGTGGTCGAGGACGAAGTCCTCGGTGAGCATCTCGCGCAGCGCGTCGAAGTCGCGCGAGTCGAAGCACCACTCGAAGCGGGCGACCAGGTTCAGGCAGGCGAGCTGGTCGTCGGCGCCCAGTCCGGTCTGGACCTTCTCCAGCGGAGCGAAGTAGCCGCTCGGGAGGATGGTGGAAATCAAGGGGACTCCTTCTTCGGGCGTTTCACCGTGCAGGACGATGCTGGCAATTCGCCCGGGGTCCGGGACAGTGCCGCCGTCACCGGTCGCGTGTGAAAAATGCACATATCATCGGCCCATGACCATGATCGTCGGCGGCGGACCGTGATCCGTGTGCTGATCGCGGAGGACATGCATCTTCTCCGGGAGGCGCTGGCCGAGCTGCTCGGCCTGGAGGACGACATCGAGGTCGTGGCCCAGGTGGACTCCGGGGCCCGGATCGTGCCGGCGGCGGAGCGGCACCGTCCCGACGTGGCGGTCGTCGACATCGACCTGCCCGAGATGGACGGGCTGGCGGCGGCGGCGCTGCTGCGCGGGCGGGCGCCCGGCTGCCGGGTGCTGATCCTCACCGCGCTGAGCCGTCCCGGGCATCTGCGGCGGGCGCTGGAGGCGGGCGTCGCGGGGTTCGTGCGCAAGGACGTCCGGCCGGACGAGCTGGCGGCGGCGGTCCGCACGGTCGCCGCGGGCGGCACGGTGATCGATCCGGCGCTCGCGTCCGCGGCGCTGCTGGCTCCGGAGAGCCCGCTCACGCAGCGGGAGGCGGAGGTGCTGCGCCTGTCGGCCACCGGCGCCCAGCCGATGGAGATCGCCGAGCGGCTGTTCCTGTCCTACGGGACGGTGCGGAACTACCTGACCTCAGCGGTCGGCAAGCTCGGCGCCCGCAACCGGATCGACGCCGTCCGCATCGCCACCGAGTCCGGCTGGATCTGACCGGAACTCGGCCACCACCTCGAAGCCGCCTCCCCGGCGCGGCCCCGCCGACAGCCGTCCGCCGGCGCGGGCCGCCAGGCTCTCCAGGCCCGTTCCGCCGGGGGCCGGCGCCCGGAGCCCGCCGGCGCCGTCGTCGACGACCCGCAGCCGCACGGCGCCGTCCGCGCGGGTGACCGTGATGGTGCAGGTACGTGCGCGACTGTGCCGCAGGACGTTGGTGACGGCCTCGCGGAGTACGGCGGCCAGGGCGGTGCCGGTCCCGTCCGGCAGCGGCCCGGTCTCCACCTCGGCGCGGACGGCGATGCCGGCGGCCTCCAGCACCTCGATCGCCGCGTCGACCTCGCGGCGCGGCTCCAGGCGGACCCGTCCGCCCGCGATCGCGCCGAGCGCGGCGTGCGCCCGTTCCAGGACGGGGACCAGCGCCGCGAGCTCGGTGGCGGCGCGCACCGGATCCCGGTCCAGCAGCCGCAGGGCCGGCTCGCCGCGCAGCGCGACCGCCGACAGGCTGAACCCCAGGACGTCGTGCAGGTCGCGCCCGATCCGGTCGCGCTCGGCGGCGACGGCGGCCGCCGCCGGCTCGTGCCGGGCCCGATCGAGGAGGACGACCAGGTCGCCGAGCAGGGACAGGCCGTAGAACAGCCACGCCAGGATGAGGGGGGAGAGCACGTTCGTCACCATGTCCGCCGGCGGGGCGACGGGAGGCGGGGTGACGCACAGCACAGTGCGAGGACGGCCGCGGCGAACGGCATCACCGCCAGCGCCACCAAGGCCACCAGCAGCCCGATGCGGACGCTCGGCCGGAACCGCCCGGCCAGCAACGCCACCAACGGCGGGTAGGGAGCCGCCGCCAAGAACAGCGCTTCCGCACCCATGCCGCCCCGGGCCGCATCGAACGCCCGGATGCAGAAGAGCAGCGCCAGCGCGGTCCACGACATCGCGCGCGCGACCCGCGGCGGGAGGTCCTCGCCGTCCGGTTCCACGCCGTCCCCCCAGATCACGCGACATTTTCCCATGCGGTGGTGAGCCGCAGGGTTGGAGACAACTTTGCCTCAGGGGCCGTTCGCCTTCGGGCACCCGGGATACAGCCAACCTGAGCGTTCGTTCGCCTGAGAAAGGTCGTGTCGGTGGGCGTGCTGGGTCTGCCGCTCCGCAAGGTGGAGCAGCTGCCGCTTCGGACGAGTTCCGCGCTGGCCGCCGCCGGGCTGACCGCCCTGGAGGCGGCGGCGACCGCCACGCTCTTCCTCCGCAAGGTGGGCAGGGACCGGGCCGTCCTCGCACGCGAACGCGGTGAGCTGACGGTCGACCAGGTGTTCCACCAGATGCTGCGCGGGCCGCTGAGCCCCACGCTGCCGGGCCGGTTCGGGAACGCGATCCAGGTCATCGACGCCGACGGCCGGATCCTGGCGGCGACGGAGGGCCTGGAGAACGGCCCGCCGCTCAGCCGGATCACCCCGCCCCAGGCGCGGACGCAGGTCGAGCACCGGCTGCGGAACCCGCGCCGGCCCTGGCGCCCGCGGGGCTCCGGGGACAGGATGCTGCTCGCGACGCGCATTCCGGCCGAGGTCACCCACCACCAGCGCGGCAAGGCCCCGCTGATGATCTATCTCGTCTTCCCGCGGGTGCCCTGGTTCGGGTCGCGGCGACTGGCGGCGGGCACGGCGGTGGCGACGGTGGCCGTGGCCGCGATGGTGTTCGCGATCGTGCACCGCTCGACCGTCCGCGTCCTCGCGCCCATGGCCGAGATCCGCGACGAGTTCGCCGAGATCACCGCCACCGACCTGGCGCGCCGGGTCCCCGTGCCGGAGCCCGAGGAGCTCAAGGCCATGGCCGAGACCATGAACACGACCCTCGAGCGCCTCGACACGGCCGTCAGCGATCTGCGCAACCTCACCTCGGAGGCCTCCCACGACCTGCGCGGCCCGCTGACGTCGATCCGCCTGCGGCTGGAGAACGCGCTCGCCGACCCGGAGTCCGAATGGCCGCGCGTGGCCGCCGACGTGCTCGCCAGCGTGGAGCGCCAGGAGGCCATCGTGACCGACCTGCTCACGCTCACCCGGCTGGACACCGGCCAGCCGCTGCACCCGCAGCCCACCGACCTCAGCGCCCTGGTCGCCGCCGAGCTCCGCCGCCGCGAGGCCACCGACCGGATCCACATCATCGGGAAGCTGGCCCGGCGGGTCGTGCTGGACTGCGACCGGCTGCTCATCAACCGGCTGCTCGCCAACCTGCTCGACAACGCCCAGCGGCACGCCGACAGCCGCGTCGAGGTGACCCTCGACGTCGACCGGCCGCCGGGAGAGCGGGCGGCCGCGGTGCTGACCGTCGCCGACGACGGCGACGGCGTCCCGGGCGACCGGCAGGACGAGATCTTCGAGCGGTTCACCCGCCTGGACAGCTCCCGCGAACGCGACCCCAACGGCACGGGGCTGGGCCTGCCGATCTCCCGCGACATCGCGAGCGCCCACGGCGGCACCCTCACCGTCGACTCCCGCCCCGGGCACGGGGCCCGCTTCACCGCACGCCTCCCTCTCACCGCCCCGTGACCGCGTCGACGTGAGCGTCACGCCGTCCTCGGGCTGCCGTTCCGTCCCGGAGGTCGAGCGGAAGAGTGACGAATCACCGGTGGCCGCATGGGAAGACCAGCTACGGCCTGTCCCCGACAAGAGACGAAACGATGCAGCTGATCAAGTCCAGCAAGGACCGGACGACGACCGGCCGCCTTGAGCCGCCCGCCTGGCGCAGGCGGGTGAAGATCCTGCTCAACGTGGTGGCGTGCCTGTTCCTCGGCGCCCTGTCGATCTGGCTGGCGGTGCGCGTCACCCCCATGCAGACGGTCAAGGCCGCCGGGCAGACGGTGCAGGTGGGCGCCACGTCCCCGCGCCTGTCCGGCTCGGGACCCGGCGAGGTGAACCTGTTCGGGCAGGCGATCTCGACCCGGCCGGAGTTCCGCGGCCCGATCCGCCCCCGCCTCGAGCTCACCCACATCACGATCAACGCGCAGGTCGGGCAGTTCGCCCGGGACGGCGACCACGGCACCCTCGACCTGAGCGCGCGGCTGACCGACGGCTGGCGCCGCTACCTGCTGTGGGAGACGCTGGTCTCGGCCGGCTTCTCGGCGCTGCTGCTGGCGGCGCTGGCGGGAGTGCAGCACTGGTCGGGCGCCACCCGGGTCAAGGTGCTGGCGACGGGGGTGCTGTGCGTGCTCGCCGCGAACTCGGCGTGCGTGTACCTGCTGGCCTCCAGCACGCCGGAGGCGCTGAAGAGGGTCGGCTCGGTCGAGGACCTGGTGGGCCGGGCGCCGTCCTCCCCCGTCCCACCGGCGCGGGGTCCGGCCCTGAACGACGTGAACGCCGTCGTCATCGGCGACTCGACCGCGGCGGCCATGGGCAACCCCCTCGTCGACGACCCGGACGCCCTGGACCGGGCGTGCAAGCGCAGCCGCGACTCGTACGCGGTCTACCTCGCGCAGTCCAACCGGTGGAAGGTCCTGAACCTCGCGTGCAGCGGCGCGACGGTGACGTCCGGGCTGCTCGACGTCCAGAACGTCGGCCACCAGGTCGCTCCGCCGCAGCTGGCGGTGGCCCAGCGGGCGAGCAAGGCGTCCGTGGTCATCGTCAGCATCGGCGCGAACGACGTGCGCTGGGCCGAGCTGACCGGGCTCTGCCTGGCCGCGAAGGCCTGCGACGACCGTGCCTCGACGGCCTACTACCAGCAGCAGCTCAACACCTTCGCCACGGAGTACTACGACCTGCTCGGCCAGCTGAAGCGGCTGCCGCAGCACCCGGCCGTCCTCATCAACCAGTACTACGACCCGTTCGGCGAGAACGTCGACTGCCTCCGCTCGCAGGGCGTCGACCAGGCGATGGCCGACGCGCTCCGGGGGCGGCTGGCGGACATGAACGCCCTGCTGGACAAGGGGGCCCGCGCCTTCGGGTTCCGCTCGGTCCCGCAGCACTTCTCCGGGCACGGCCTCTGCTCGCAGGGCCCGTTCGTCCAGGGGACGGGCGCCGAGGCGCCCCTGCACCCCACGGCCGCCGGCGAGCTGGCCATCGCGCTCGCCGACCAGCAGGCGCTGAACGCGCCCGCGCCGCAGCCCACCCCCTCGCCCAGCAGCCCGTGACCCGCTCGCGGGCGTGGGGGGCCCCCCGGGCGGCCGGGCGCCCCGGCGGGGGGTGGGCGGGCGGTGGGGGGGCGGGGGCGGCCGCCCGGGCGGG
>NZ_JBEPCJ010000134.1:0-21330 GCF_040299565.1 Spirillospora sp. NPDC000708 | reverse complement strand
CACGCGAGCGCGCTATCTGACCGGTGGGGCGAAGCCGAAGGCGAGCCCCACCGGGAAGCTCGCGAAGCGAGTTCGCGCTCGCCCAAGCACGGTCAGCGGGCGAGCCGCCAGGCGAGCCCGCTGGGCCGGGATTGTGGAAACTCAGCCGCCGAGGCCGGCCTCGCGGGCGAGGACGATGGCCTGGGCGCGGTCGGCGACGTGCAGCTTCATGAAGATGTTCGACACGTGGTTGCGGACGGTCTTCTGGCTGAGGAACAGGGTGGCGGCGATCTCGGCGTTGCTGCGGCCCTGCGCGATCAGTTCGAGGACCTCCCGTTCCCGCTCGGTGAGCTGCGGGAACGCGGCCTGGCGGGGGTCGGGCATGTCGGTGAAGTAGGTGAGGACGCGGCGGGCGATCTCGGGCCCGTAGATGGCCTCGCCGGCCGCGACCGCCCGGACGGCGCGGGCGATCTCCTCGGCGCCGGACTCCTTGAGCAGGTAGCCGCGGGCGCCCGCGCGCATCGCGTTGAACACCGAGTCGTCGTCGCGGAACATGGTCAGCACGAGCACCCCGATGCGGGGGCTGGTGCGGGTGATGGTCCGGGTGGCCTCGATGCCGTTGCCGCCGGGCATGTGCAGGTCCATCACGACGACGTCGGGCTGGAGTTCGGCGGCCATCCGCACGGCGTCGGGGCCGCATTCGGCCTCGCCGACGACCTCGACGCCCAGTGCCTGCAGCAGTCCCTTCAGGCCCTGCCGGAACACCGGGTGGTCGTCGGTGATGAGGACCCTGATCGCGTCCGTCATCGGCGGCCTCCGCTCACCTGTTCAGGGGCGCCCGTTCCGGCGTCCGGGCGGAGCATGATGGTACCCGGCGATGCCCGGCGCGGGCAGGGGCAGCCGCGCCGTCACCACGGTCCCGCCGCCGGGGCGGGACGTGACGGTGCAGCCGCCGCCGACCTCCGCCGCCCATTCCTTCATCGCGGCCATGCCGCGGCGCGGCCTCGGGCGGTCGCCGTTGCGGCCGGTGTCGGGCAGCCCGGGGCCGGTGTCGGCGACCATCAGGTGCAGGTCGGTGTCGCGGCGCAGCAGCACCATCGCGGTGCTGTCGGGGGCGTGCAGCCGGACGTTCGTGAGCGCCTCCTGGACGATCCGGTACGCGGCGACCTCGACGGCTGCGGGCAGTTCGGCGGGCCCGCCGTCGAACCGGACGTCGACCCGTTCGGCGCAGCCCTCGGCGAACGACTCGATGGCCGCGACGAGGCCGAGGTCGTCCAGGGCGGGCGGGCGGAGGCCGTGCGCGAGGTCGCGGATCTCGCCGACGGCGGTGGCGAGCCGGTCGCGGACGTCGGCGAGCAGCGGGTCCATCCGCTCGGGCTCGCCGGCGAGGGTGATGCGCGCCGCGTCCAGGGACATGGCGAGGCTGGCGAGGGTGGGGCCGAGCTCGTCGTGCAGGTCGTGGCGGAGCCGGCGGCGCTCCTCCTCCCGGCTGGCGAGGATCCGCTCGCGGGAGCGCTGCAGGTCGTGGGTGAGGCGCAGCAGGTGGGGGATCGCGGCGGCGTGCGCCGCGACGGCTCCCGCGGCGAACGCGCCGGCCAGCACGGCGGTGCGCGCCAGTACCGCTCGCATCCCGTCCCACTCCCTTCGGCCCCGGTTTCGCGGGCGTGTCGGCACCACCCTTTCCGTGGAGGCGACCCGGTGTCAGGTGACCTGTGTCCCGTCCGCGGCGGGAAAACGCTCTCTGGGCCGCTGCGCTGCGGGGCCGGACGGGGCCGGACGGGGCCGGACCGGGTGCGGGGCGGGCGGCGTGGCGGGTGCCCGGCGGTGCGGGGCGGGCCGTGGTACCGCCGCGGCCCCCGTAGAATCGTTGGCCGTGACACAGCCCAGCAGTGAGCGCGGCCAAGGGGCCGCCGCGGACGTCGACCTGCCCACCCAGTACCGACCGGCCGATGTCGAGGGCCGGCTCTACGAGCGGTGGGTATCGGCGGGGCTGTTCACCGCCGACCCGGTCCGCGACCCGTCCCGGCCCGCGTACTCGATCGTGATCCCGCCGCCGAACGTGACCGGTTCGCTGCACATGGGGCACGCCCTCGACCACTCGATCCAGGACACCCTGGTCCGGCGCCGCCGGATGCAGGGGTACGAGACGGCGTGGATCCCCGGCATGGACCACGCGGGCATCGCCACGCAGAACGTCGTGGAGCGGGAGCTGGCCAAGGAGGGCCTGTCCCGGCACGACCTCGGCCGCGAGGCGTTCGTCGACCGGGTGTGGAAGTGGAAGGCCGAGTCCGGCGGCCGGATCCTCGGCCAGATGCGCCGCCTCGGCGACTCCGTCGACTGGACGCGCGAGGCGTTCACGATGGACGACCAGCGCGCCCGCGCCGTCCGGACGATCTTCAAGCGGCTGTTCGACGACGGCCTGATCTACCGGGCCGAGCGCATCATCAACTGGTGCCCGCGCTGCCTCACGGCGCTGTCGGACATCGAGGTCGAGCACGAGGACGTCGACGGCGAGCTGGTCTCGATCCGGTACGGGTCGGGCGACGACGAGATCGTGGTCGCGACGACGCGGGCGGAGACGATGCTCGGCGACACCGCCGTGGCCGTCCACCCCGACGACGAGCGGTACGCGCACATGGTCGGCCGCGAGATCGAGCTGCCGCTGACGGGCCGCCGCATCCCGGTCGTGGCGGACGAGCACGTCGACCCCGCGTTCGGCACCGGCGCCGTCAAGGTGACCCCCGCGCACGACCCGAACGACTTCGAGATCGGCCGCCGGCACTCGCTGCCGTCGATGTCGGTGATGGACGAGCGGGGCGTGGTCACCGCGTCCGGCCCGTTCGAGGGCCTGGACCGGTTCGAGGCGCGCCCGGCGGTCGTCGCGGCGCTGCGCGAGCAGGGCCGGATCGTCAAGGAGGTCCGCCCGTACGAGCACTCGGTCGGGCACTGCCAGCGCTGCTCCACGGTGGTGGAGCCGCGGGTGTCGCTGCAGTGGTTCGTGAAGGTGGAGCCGCTGGCGAAGGCCGCGGGCGACGCGGTGCGCGACGGCCGCGTGGCGATCCACCCGCCGGAGATGGCGTCCCGCTACTTCGAGTGGGTCGACAACATGCACGACTGGTGCATCAGCCGGCAGCTGTGGTGGGGGCACCGCATCCCGGTCTGGTACGGCCCGGACGGCGAGACCGCCTGCCCCGGCCCGGACGAGGAGCCGCCCGCCGGCTGGACGCAGGACGGCGACGTCCTCGACACCTGGTTCTCCTCGGCGCTGTGGCCGTTCTCGACGCTCGGCTGGCCGGACAAGACGCCGGAGCTGGAGCGCTTCTACCCGACGTCGGTGCTGGTCACCGGGTACGACATCCTGTTCTTCTGGGTCGCCCGGATGATGATGTTCGGGCTGTACGCGATGGACGGCGCCGAGCCGTTCAGGACCATCACGCTGCACGGGATGGTCCGCGACCAGCACGGCAAGAAGATGTCGAAGTCGTTCGGCAACGTCGTCGACCCGCTCGACTGGATCGACCGGTACGGCGCGGACGCGACGCGGTTCACGCTGCTGCGCGGCGCGAACCCGGGTGGCGACGTCCCGGTCGCGGAGGAATGGGCGCAGGGCTCGCGCAACTTCTGCAACAAGCTGTGGAACGCGACGCGGTTCGCGCTGATCAACGGTGCGCACGTCCGCGGCGACGTCCCGGCGGAGCTGTCCACGGTGGACGCGTGGATCCTGTCGCGGCTGCACGCGGTCATCGCCGAGGTCGACGCGCAGCTGGAGTCCTATGACTTCGCCAAGGCGTGCGAGACCCTCTACCACTTCGCGTGGGACGAGGTGTGCGACTGGTACGTGGAGCTGGCGAAGGTCCAGCTCGCCGACGAGCGGGCCGACGCGACGCGGCGCGTCCTCGGCGAGGTGCTCGACAGCCTGCTGCGGCTGCTGCACCCGGTGATCCCGTTCGTCACCGAGGAGCTGTGGACGTCCCTGACCGGGGCGGAGACGATCGTGACCGCGCCGTGGCCGGCCGCCGACGCGGGCCGCGCCGACCGGGACGCCGAGACCGTGGTGGAGTCGCTGCAGCGGCTCGTCACCGAGGTCCGCCGGTTCCGCGCCGACCAGGGGCTCAAGCCGGGCCAGAAGGTCGCCGCCGCGCTGGAGTGGGGCGGGTCGCCGCTCGCCGCGCACGAGGAGGGCGTCCGCGCGCTGCTGCGGCTGACCGCGCCCGGCGACGGCTTCGCCGCCACCGCGTCGCTGCCGGTCGAGGGCGTCACGGTCCGGCTGGACACCGCCGGGGTCATCGACGTCGCGGCCGAGCGCAAGCGGCTCGACAAGGACCTCGCGGCGGCGCGCAAGGAGGCCGACCAGGCGCGGCGCAAGCTCGGCAACGAGGCGTTCATGGCGAAGGCGCCCGAGGCCGTCGTCGCCAAGAACCGCGCCCGGCTGGCGCAGGCGGAGGCGGCCATCGCGCGGCTGGAGGCGCAGCTCGGCGCGCTGCCGCCGGCCTGAGCGCGGCGCGTTCGACGGCGGCGGCGCGGCGCCCGCCGCAGGCGGGGCGCCCCGCCTGCGGCGAACGGTCCGCACCGGCCCGGCCGCCCGGTTACGATCCGGGTGATCCGCGGGCTTTCAGGCGTACGGAATCCTCGGGAGAGCAATGGCCGAATCACCTCCCCGCCCCGGCGTGCCGGGCGCGGTGCCGGGCGACGAACCGGGCCGCCAGCAGGTCGTCGAGGACGGCGGGCCGCCCGGGGGGTTCACCGCCGCCCCGGCGCCCTGGGGCTCCTCGCCGCCGTGGTGGTCGGCGGACGCCGCCGACGGGACCGGACCGCAGATGATCGCGAACGGCACCGGGCCGCAGCCGCTCCCGGGCGGGACGGGCGGGCACCGCCTCCCCGTCCCGGCGAACGGCACCGGCGGGCATCCGCTGCCCGGCGGCACGGGCGGGCATCCGCTGCCGAACGGGACGGGTCCGATCGTCCTTCCGGGCGGGACCGGGCCGCACCCGATGCCGGCGCCGCTCGGCGCGGCGGCGCCCGGCGGGGCCGCGCCGGAGCGGGAGCGCAGGCAGGTCTCCGGGCTGCTGCTCGGCGCCGCGGTCGGCGTGGCGCTGGTCGCGGTGCTGATGGTCGGCGTCCTGGCGTTCAAGCCGGACGAACCCGGCGCGGGGAAGGGCGGGAAGGCCGACGCCGTGTCCACCGCGTCCACCCGGCGGATCAACGCCCTGCCGCGCGCCGGGGGGATGACCAAGGACGCCACCGAGCCGGCCGCCAGCGCGGCGTACCCGTTCGTCATGGCGGCCGTGCGGGCCGGCGGCGTCCCCGTGGCCGGGAACGGCGCGGCGGTCTACACCGACCCGCTGGGCCGCACGAACGTGCTGTTCGTGGGTGGGACGGGCGAGGTCGGCGAGCCGGGCGCGTTCCTGCGCAGGCTGCGGCCCAGCACGTTCATCTCCGGCGAGCAGGGCAATCCCGGGCAGAACGGCGGCCGGGCGGAGTGCGGGACGTTCGCGGTGCTCGCCGAGACGCACACGTACTGCGCGTGGGCGACCCGCGACTCCTACGGGGTCGTCGCGTCCGACGTCGCGACCGTGAACCCGGACTTCTCGCTGATGGACGACCTCATGCGCCGGATCCGGAAGGACGTCGAGAAGCCGGCGCGGTAGCCGGCGGGACGAACAGCCGCTCGGTGCCGGCGCCGATCCGGTCGAGGACCAGGCCGGTGAAGTAGACGGTGCCGAGCACGGCCACGCGGTGGCCGAGGGTCGCCAGCGCCTCCGGCGTGACGGCGCCGGACTCGACGACGTCCCAGGACGGCGGCAGGGGCCGGGTGAAGCGCAGGTGCGGCTGCGGGAGCCGGACGTAGGTGACGGGCAGGTCGCCGAGCGCGCGGACGGCCCCGTCGAGGTCCTTGTGGTCGGGCAGGCAGACGACGGCGTGGTCGACCTCGCCCCAGCGGTCGCGGGCGGCGGCGAGCGCGGCGGCGACGCCCGTCCCGTCGACGGCGGAGTCGATCAGCAGCGTCGTGGCCGTCCCGGGCACGGTGTGCCAGGACATCCGGCCGGGCAGCACGACCGTGGACAGCACCCGCCGCAGCGTCTCCGCCGGCGGGTCGCCTCCCGCGAGCCTGCGGGCCGCGGCGACGCCGACCGCGGCGGCGACGCGGCCGAGCCCGGCGGGCAGCAGCCCGGCGGGGACGCCGCCGTCGCCCGCGTACTCCACCGGGCCGAGCACCTCCGCCACGTCCGGGGACTGGGGCGCCGACACGATCCGCGTCCCCGGCCCCGCCACGGCCCGCTTCTCCGCGGCGATCTCGGCGGGCGTGTCGCCGAGCACGCCCGCGTGCTCCAGGAAGACCGGCGTGATCGCGACCACGTCCGGCGGGAACAGCGACACCTCGTCGGACCGTCCGCCCATCCCGGCCTCCAGGACGAGCGCATCCGCGCCCGCGCGGCGCGCGTGCAGCACGCCGGCCAGCGTGAACAGCCCCGACGGCGACAGGTAGCCGTCCTGCGGCGGTCCCAGCTCCGCCATGGCCGCGCCGAGCAGGCCGCCGAGGCGGGCGAGCCCGGCCTCCGGGATCGCGCGGCCGTCGACCCTGATCCGGTCCCGGTTGGTGCGCAGGCCGGGGCTGGTGACGGTGCACACCCGCAGGCCGGAGGCGGCGAGGAACGCGGACGCGTACGTCGCCGCCGTCCCCTTCCCCTTGGAGCCGACGACGGTCAGCACCGGCAGGCCGGGGGACAGGACGTCCAGCGCCTCCGCCAGCTCGCGCGCGCGGGCCAGGCTGCGCGTCTCGCCCGGACGACGCCGCTCCCATTCCCGGAAGAAAACCTCGTCAGCCCGCATGCCTTCCATGCTTCCACTCGGAGCATGGGTCCGCCGGGCGCGCCCCCGGCCGCCACGGGTGCGGACAGGGCGCCCGGCGGCGGCGGATAGGCTCTCATCGTGAGCCAGGCAACCGAGCCGCTCGACTACCGCGGCGCCGTGAACGCGATCATGAGCCGGGGCGTCGAGTGGGAGATCGACCCGACCCTCGACCGGATCCGCGACCTCGTCGACGTCTTGGGCGAGCCGCACCGCGCGTATCCGGTGATCCACGTCGCGGGCACCAACGGCAAGTCCAGCACCGCTCGGCTGATCGAGTCGCTGCTGCACGAGCGCGGCCTGCGCACCGGGCTGTACACCAGCCCCGAGATGACCACGCTGCGCGAGCGGATCGCGATCGACGGGGAGCCGATCAGCGAGGAGCGGTTCGCCGAGGCGTTCCAGGACGTGCTGCCCTACGTGCAGCTGGTCGACGGCAAGCACGAGGTGCGGCTGTCGTTCTTCGAGGTCCTCACGGCGATGGCGTTCGCCGCGTTCGCCGACGCCCCCGTCGACGTGGCGGTGGTCGAGGTCGGCATGGGCGGCACCTGGGACGCCACGAACGTCGCCGACGGCACGGTCGCCGTCGTCACCCCGATCGGCCTGGACCACACCCGCTACCTGGGCGACACCCTCGAGGAGATCGCCGGGGAGAAGGCGGGGATCATCAAGCCGGGCTGCGTGGCGGTGCTGTCCCAGCAGCCCGTCGAGGCGGCCGAGGTGCTGCTGCGGCGGGTCGTGGAGACGGGCGCCGCCGCGGCGCGCGAGGGCATCGAGTACGGCGTGCTGAGCCGGGACGTCGCGGTCGGCGGCCAGATGATCGGCGTGCGCGGCCTGCACGGCACCTATGACGAGATCTTCCTGCCGCTGTTCGGGGAGCACATGGCGAGCAACGCCGCGACCGCGCTGGCGGCCGTCGAGGCGTTCGCCAGCGGCGCGCCGACCAGGGGAGAGGTCGCGCTGGAGGCCGCCACCCGGATCGCGCCCGGCGAGGCGTTCCTCGGCGGCGACGAGGGGCAGCTCGACCCGGCGCTGGTGCGCAGCGGGTTCGGCAAGTCGGCGTCGCCGGGGCGGCTGGAGGTCGTCCGGACGGGCCCGACCGTGCTGCTGGACGCGGCGCACAACCCGGCCGGGATGGCGGCGACCGTCGCGACGGTCACCGAGTCGTTCGGCTTCACCCGGCTCGTCGGCGTGCTCGCCGTCGCCGCGGACAAGGACGTCGCCGGGGTCCTCGACCAGCTCGAACCGGTCGTGGCGGAGCTGGTCGTCACCCGCAACTCCTCGCCGCGGTCGCTGCCGCCCGAGGAGTTGGCGGAGATCGCCGAGGGGATCCTCGGGCCGGAGCGGGTGCACGTCGCCGATCGCCTGGACGACGCGATCGACCAGGCGATCGGCCTCGCCGAGGAGACCGGCGAGTACCGGGGCGCGGGCGTCCTGATCACCGGTTCGGTGGTCACCGCCGGCGACGCCAGGACACTGCTGCGGGTAGAGGGGGGCCGGTGACCGCCATGACCGAGGGCACTGCGCAGGGCGCGACGGAGGGCACCCCGGAGCCGGCCGGGCGGAAGCCCGGCAGCCCGGTGCGGCGGCTGTACGCCACGGTGCTGGCCTGCGAGGCGATCGTGATCGCGCTGGCGATCCCGGTGGCGATCTCGGTGCTGGACGTGTCCGGGACGACGGCCGGGGCGGTGTGCGGCGGCCTCGCGGTGCTGTGCCTGCTGATGGCCGGGCTGCTGCGGTTCCCGTGGTCGTTCGCGGCGGGCTCGGCGCTGCAGGTGGCGATCATCGCGACCGGGTTCATGGTGCCGGCGATGTTCTTCCTCGGCGCGCTGTTCGGGGCGCTCTGGCTGACGGCCTTTTGGATGGGACGCAAGGTGGAGCGGCTCCCGGCGCGCTAAATTCTCGGGGACGGCATCACTTCCTCCGCCGAATCCCTGCGCGTTCCACGCAAACAATTCCGACATTCTTCTTTATTGGGAAATAGTGCGTTCGGTGGGGACGACCTCCGAAGGAGCACGCCGTGCCCTCCCACGCGCACGACCGGCCGGGTGTCCCGCTCCCGGCACCGGACCCTCCCGCCGCCGGCGCCGCGGCGGCACGGCGCCGGGGCGCGGCCCTCGGCGCGTTGCTGACCGCCGTCACCGTGCTCCCCGCCGCGGTGCTGGTCGTGCCCGACGCCACCGCCGGCATCGTCCCCGTGGCCGCGCACGCCCTCGGCCTCGGCGAGGGCCGCGTCCCCGCCCTGCTGCGCGCGACCGGCCTGTCGCTGCCCGCGCTCGCCCTCACTCTCCCGCTCGCCGCCGTCGCCGCCCGCCGCCTCCCCGCGTGGGCGGTCCTCGCGACCGGCCTCGCCGTCCTGCTCGGCGGGCTCGGCGCCGTCCGGTTCGCCGGTTCGGTGCCGGTGGTCGGCGCGGTCCGCGCCGCGCAGGGCGCTGGAGCCGGGATCGCGCTGCCCGCCTCCCTCGTCCTCGTGTGGGAACGGCGGAACGCGGCCCTTTCCGCCTTCTGGGCGGGCGTGCTGGCCGCGTCGCTCCTGATCGCGATGCCGGTGGCACTGCGCGCCGTCCCGCCGCCACGCCCTGGGACCGCGCCGGGCGGCTGGCACGCGGCGCTCGCCCCCTACCCCTGGCTCGCCGGCGCGGCGGCGGCCGCCGCCGTCCTCGGCGTGCTGCTGCGCGGGCGCGTCCCCTGGACGCTGCCGCCGCCGCGCCTCGCCGAACGCGGACGGCTCGCCCTGCCATGCGTTCCCGTGGCGGGCTTCGCGTTCCTCGCCGTCGTCGCCGCGCACGGATGGTCGCCGGGCGCCCGCCTGGTCGTGGCCGCATCCGCGCTCGCCGCGCTCGCCGGGCTCGCGCTCGCGGGCGGCGCCGAGGGCGGCCCCTTCGGCTGCGCGCCCGTCATGGTCGCCACCGGGCTGCTCGCCTACCCGCTCGCGGCGCCGCTGTCCGGTCTCGCCGCCGCGGGCGCCCCCGCGTCCCGCTTCCTGCCGGTCGCCGCCGCTGCGGCGGCGACGGTGACCGGTGCGCTCGCGGCGTCCCGCGCGCGCCCCCGCGCCGCTGTCATGGCCGGCTACGCCCTGATGGCCGCCGGCATCGGCCTGGCGCTCGCCGCAGGCCCCACCGGACGCTGGACGCCGGTCGTCCTGCTCGTCCTGCTCGGCACCGGCGCCGGACTGGCGCTCGCCGCCTCCCTGCGCGACGCGCACGTCGGCGCCGCGCTGTTCGGCCTCTCGCTGTGCTTCCCCGCCGTCCTCGCCGGACAGCTCTGCGTCCTCTCGCTGCAAGCGGACCGGCTGCGGCGAACCCGCGCGCTCACCGGCGCGGGACGCCTCGACGCGCTCGCCGACGGCTACCGCGCCTGGCTCCTCATCGCCGGCGCGGCGGCCGTCCTGCTCGCCGCCCTCACCTTGCGCCTCATCGCCTCCCACGCGCGCGCCGCCGAACGGCACGGCGGCGCCTTCGAACGGGGCGGCAGCACCGCGCTCCGGCACGGCCGCGTCGCCGAATCCGCTCCGGCCCCCGAAGCCGGGTAGGATTCGCGCGCTCACCCAATCTGAATTGCTCAAGGAGAAACACACGTGTCCGAGCGCACTCTCGTCCTGGTCAAGCCCGACGGTGTCCGGCGCGGCGTCGTCGGCGAGGTCATCTCCCGGATCGAGCGCAAGGGCCTGACGCTCGTCGCGCTCGAACTGCGCACGCTCGCCCGCGAGACCGCCGAGACCCACTACGAGGAGCACGCCGACAAGCCGTTCTTCGGCGAGCTGGTCGAGTTCATCACCGGCGGCCCGCTCGTCGCCATGGTCGTCGAGGGCCCGCGCGCCATCGAGGCGTTCCGCGCCCTGGCCGGCGCCACCGACCCGGTCAGCGCCACGCCCGGCACCATCCGCGGCGACTTCGCCCTGGAGATCGGCGAGAACATCGTCCACGGCTCCGACTCCACCTACTCCGCCGAGCGCGAGATCAAGCTCTTCTTCCCCGAGCTCGGCTGAATTCCCCCGGGGGGCGACCCCTGGAACCCCGTCACGGCCGGCAGACCGTTTCCCGCCGCGCAGCCGCTCCGCGCGAAACGGCCCACCGGCCGCGGGCATGCCCGTGCCCGTGGGACGGGTCGCGCACGACACGCGGGCCGGAGGTTTCCGGCCCGCGTGCTTTAGCTAAAAGCGGGCTGCTCAGGACCCGTTTTTTGGGCGACGCGCGGAGCGGGGGCGACTGCCTGCGAGCGCGCCCGCACGTTACGATGGACGCGCCGCTATACACGCCCGACAATCATGAAGGGCTCCCTTTCTTCATGGGTAACAAGCTGTCGTTTCTCGGCCGTGACATGGCGGTCGACCTTGGTACCGCCAACACGCTCGTGTACGTGCGGGGGCGCGGCATCGTCCTCAACGAGCCGTCCGTGGTCGCGATCAACACCAACACCGGCAAGATCGTCGCGGTGGGCATCGAGGCCAAGCGGATGATCGGCCGCACGCCCGGCAACATCGTGGCGGTCCGCCCGCTCAAGGACGGTGTCATCGCCGACTTCGACGTCACCGAGCGGATGCTCCGGTACTTCATCCAGAAGGTCCACAAACGCCGGCACTTCGCCAAGCCGCGCATCGTGGTGGCCGTGCCGAGCGGGATCACCGGGGTGGAGCAGCGCGCCGTCAAGGACGCCGGCTACCAGGCCGGGGCCCGCCGCGTGTACATCATCGAGGAGCCCATGGCCGCCGCGATCGGCGCCGGACTGCCCGTCTACGAGCCGACCGGCAACATGGTGGTCGACATCGGCGGCGGCACCACCGAGGTCGCGATCATCTCGCTCGGCGGCATCGTGACGAGCCAGTCGGTGCGGGTCGGCGGCGACGAGCTGGACCAGGCGGTCATCTCCTTCTCCAAGAAGGAGTACTCGCTGATGCTCGGGGAAAGGACCGCCGAGGAGATCAAGATGGCGATCGGGTCCGCCTATCCCGGCGGCGACGAGGAGCCGCACGCCGAGATCCGCGGCCGCGACCTCGTCAGCGGGCTGCCCAAGACCGTCGTGATCTCCGCCGAGGAGGTCAGGCGGGCGATCGAGGAACCGGTCAACGCCGTCGTGGACGCGGTGAAGACCACGCTCGACAAGTGCCCGCCGGAGCTCTCCGGCGACATCATGGACCGCGGGATCGCCCTGACGGGCGGCGGCGCGCTGCTGAAGAACCTGGACGAGCGGCTCCGCGAGGAGACCGGCATGCCGATCCACCTGGTGGACAACCCGCTCGACTCGGTCGTGCTCGGCACCGGCAAGTGCGTCGAGGACTTCGAGTCGCTCCGGCAGGTCCTCGTGCCGGAGTCGCGGCACTGAACTCCCGGCGGCGACCAGAGAATCCGGAGGTCGGTGGGTGAAGGACACCCGGCGCACCCGCGCGGTCCTCGGCGTGCTGCTCGTCGCGGCCCTCGCGATGATCACCGTGGACTACCGCGGCGGGGACCACTCGCCGCTCAGCGGGCTGAGGAGCCTCGGCGCGACCGTGTTCGGGCCGGTGGAGCGGGCGTCGGCGTCGGTGGTGCGGCCCGTCGGCAACACCTTCGGCGCGATCACCGACGCGCCCGGCGAGAAGCGCCGCGCCGACCGGCTCGCCCGCGACAACCAGCGGCTGCGCGAGCAGCTGCGCTCCACCCGGCTGGACCAGGGCCGCTCCGCGCAGCTGCAGCGGCTGCTCGGCACCGCCGGGATGGGCGGCTACAAGATCCTCGCCGCGCAGGTGATCTCCGCCGGCCAGGGCTTCGAGGACACCGTCACCATCGACGCGGGCAGCAGCAGCGGCGTCCGCCCCGACATGACCGTGATGAGCGCGGACGGGCTCGTCGGCCGGGTCACCCGGGTCGGCCCCGCCACCGCGACCGTGCTGCTCGCCACCGACCAGACCTCCTCCGTCGGGTCCCGCCTGGAGGACTCCAAGGAGATCGGCATCGTGCAGGGCGCCGGGCGGCGCGGCCTCGGCGGCGGCGCCACCCCGCTGCGCTTCCAACTGCTGGACGCCAGCGCGCCGATGCGGGTCGGGCAGCGGCTCGTCACGCTCGGCTCGCAGGGCGAGCGCCCGTACGTGCCGGGCGTCCCGATCGGCACCGTGGAGCGCATCGACGCCGCGTCCGGCGGGCTGACCCGCACCGCCTACGTCAAGCCGTTCGTCCACTTCACCAGCCTCGACGTGGTCGCCGTGGTGGTGGCCCCGCCGAAGACCGACCCGCGCGACGCGGTGCTGCCCGCGAGACCCAGCCCCCCGCCCTCGCCGAGCCCGAGCGCGACGCCGTCCCCCAGCGGCTCGCCCGGCAAGAAGAAGAAGGGCAAGAAGGGACCCAAGACCGAAGCGGACGGCACCGCCACCCCGTCCGCGAACCCGAGCTCGGGGGGATGACGTGCTGAACCCACCGGAGACGTCGCAGACGGGCCGCGTCCTCACCACCGTGCTGGTGATCGTGGCCGTGCTGGTCCTGCAGGTGTCGGTGGCCAACCGGCTGCCGCTGCCCGGCGGGGTGCAGCCCGACCTGGTGCTGCTGGCGGTGGTGGCGCTCGCGCTCGTCTTCGGCTCGATGACCGGCATGGTCACCGGGTTCCTCGCGGGCCTCGCCGCCGACATCATCCCGCCCGCCGACCACACCATCGGCCGGTACGCGCTCGTCTACTGCCTCATCGGCTACCTGTGCGGCATCGCGTCCGCCGAGATGGACCGGCAGACGGTCGTGCCGTTCTTCGCGGTCGCCGCCGGCGCCCTCGCGGGCACGGTCCTGTACGCGGTCACCGGCATGATCCTCGGCGATCCGCGCGCCCAGTGGGACACCGTGTCGAGCATGGTGCCGCTGCAGGTCGGCTACGACGTGGTCGCCAGCCCGTTCGTCGTCTGGGCGGTGCTGCGCGTCACCCGGAGGTACGAGCGCGGCGAACGCTCCCGCGGGGACCGCCTGTCGGTGCCCGCCGCCCGCTACCGCGCGATGTCGGGGCGGGGCGGCGGCCTGTGAATCCCAGAACGCACTTCCGCCTCGTCGTCCTGTACGTGCTCGTCGGGCTGCTGCTGCTGATCCTGATGGGCCGGCTCTGGTCCATGCAGATCCTCGACGGCTCGCACTACCAGCAGCTCGCCGACCAGAACCGCACCCGCGACATCGTCGTCCCGGCCGTCCGCGGCATGATCCTGGACGACCGCGGGATCCCGCTCGTCCGCAACCGCAGCGCACTCGTGGTGTCGGTGGACCGCACGACGCTGTCGCGGCAGAAGGACGGCGGCAAGACCGTGATGGACCGGCTCGCCGGCGTCCTCGGCACCACCTACCAGGACGTCGCGAACCGCATCCGGCTGTGCGGCCCCGGCATCAAGCGGCCGTGCTGGCCGGGCTCGCCGTACCAGCCGATCCCCGTCGAGGACCACGTCGACCCGAAGCGCGCCCTCCAGATCATGGAGCGGCAGGAGGACTTCCCCGGCGTGACCGCGCAGGTCCAGGCCGTCCGCGACTACCCGCGGCCCGAGGGCGCGGCCGCCGCGCAGGTGCTCGGCTACCTGCAGCCGATCACCCAGGAGGAGCTCGACAAGCGCAAGGGCCTGAAGGTCACCGGCTACAGCGGCGTCGACCTGATCGGCCGCGCCGGGCTGGAAGCCCAGTACGACGCGGCGCTGCGCGGGGAGCCCGGGTTCCGCCGCGTGCTCGTCGACAGCCAGGGCCGCGTCACCGGCACCGCCGAGGAGAAGTCGGCCGTACCGGGCGGCAACCTCGTCACCAGCATCGACGCGGGCGTGCAGGGCGCCGCGGAGAAGGCCCTCAAGCACGCGATCGAGAACGGCCGCAAGGGCGGCCACCCGTCCGACGCGGGCGCCGCCGTGGTGATGGACGTGCAGACCGGCCGGATGGTCGCGATGGCCAGCTACCCCACCTACGACCCCAGCATCTGGACCGGCGGCATCTCCCAGGACGAGTACGACGCGCTGCTCGGCAAGAAGAAGGGCGAGCCGCTGATCTCGCGGGTCACCCAGGGCCAGTTCGCGCCGGGCTCCACCTTCAAGGTCTCGTCGGTGGCGGCGGCGGTCAGCGACGGCTACCCGCTGAACGGCACCTACCAGTGCCCCGGGTCGTTCGACGTCGGCAGCCGCGCGTTCCACAACTTCGAGGGCGAGGCGCTCGGCTCGATGAGCCTGCACACCGCGCTGGTGAAGTCGTGCGACACGGTGTTCTACAAGTTCGCGTACGAGGAGTGGCTCCGCGACGGCGGCATGCACCCGAAGAAGAACCCGTCGGACCCGATGGTGAAGATGGCCCGCAACTACGGGTTCGGCAAGCCCACCGGGATCGACCTGCCGAGCGAGTCGAGCGGCCGCATCCCCGACCGCGGGTGGAAGAAGGACTACTGGGACGCCACCAAGAAGGGCGACTGCAAGGCGGCCAAGACGGGCTTCCCCGACGTGCAGAAGACCGACCCCGCGCGCGCCGCGTACCTGAAGGCTGTCGCGGCGGAGAACTGCGTCGACGGCTACGTGTGGCGCGCCGGTGACGCCGCGAACTTCTCCGTCGGCCAGGGCGACGTGCTGGTCACGCCGTTGCAGCTCGTCCGCGCATACGCGGCGGTCGCCAACGGCGGCAAGCTGTTCACGCCGCGCCTCGGCCTCGCGGTGATGCGCCCGGACGGCGGCATCGAGCGCCGGATCACCGCGCCGCCGCCGACGAAGCTGCCCGTCGACCCGAAGGTGCTGGCCTACATCCGGAGCGGCCTCGCGGGCGTCACCAAGAGCGGCACCGCCGCCGGGGCGTTCAACGGCTTCGACTTCAAGACGGTCGACGTGGCCGGCAAGACCGGTACCGCCGAGGTCTACGGCAAGGACGACAACTCGTGGTTCGCCTCGTTCGGCCCGGTGAAGCACCCGCGCTACGCGGTGATCGTCATGGTCGCCCAGGGCGGGCAGGGCGCCGTGACGGCGGCCCCGGCGGTCCGGGAGATCTGGGAGGCCATGTACGGGACGAAGAAGCAGAAGCCGCTGCTGACGGACGGGAAGCTGCCGTCCGACCTGCCGAAGGCGCCCGTCCAGGGGACCGCGCCGTGACCGCCGCGCCGACCGCCGTGACCGCTGCGGGCGCCGCGATCCACGTGGGCGCGTGGCGATGCGCGCCGCCGATCGGAGCGGGACGATGCTGAACAGCACGGGGGCCGGGTCGGTCGGCGGGTACGGCGACCGGAGCCTGTGGCAGGGGCGCCTCGCCGGGCTGCGGAAGCTGGACTGGCCGCTGACCGTCACGGTGCTGGTCCTGTCGGTGGTCGGGGCGCTGCTGGTGCGGTCCGCGACGTTCCAGCTGGCGGCGGAGCACGGCGACGACCCCGAGGGGTTCCTGAAGCGGCACATCCTGAACCTGCTCATCGGGTTCGTGCTGGGCGGCGTCGTCACCGTGCTGGACTACCGGCTGCTGCGCGCCTACGTCCCGATCCTGTACGCGCTGGCGTGCGTCGGCCTGCTGGCGGTGCTGACCCCGCTCGGCTCCACGATCAACGGGTCGCACTCGTGGATCGTCGTCGGCGGCGGGTTCCAGATCCAGCCGTCGGAGTTCGCGAAGGTCGGCCTGGTGGTGCTGCTGGCGATGATCCTGGGCGAGCCGCGGGACGGCGAGATCGGCCCGGGCCGCCGGGACGTGCTGCTCGCGCTGGCGCTCGCCGGGGTGCCCGGCGTCCTGATCATGCTGCAGCCCGACCTCGGCACCACGCTGGTGTTCATCGCGGTCGTGCTGGGCATGCTCGCGGTCTCCGGGGCGCAGAAGCGCTGGCTGGTCGGGCTCTTCGCGGGCGGGGCGGCCGCCGGTGCCGCGGTGTTCTTCTTCGGGCTGCTGAAGAAGTACCAGATCGACCGGTTCACCGCGTTCCTGGACCCGTCCGCGGACCCGCGCGGCGCCGGCTACAACGCCCAGCAGGCGCGGATCGCGATCGGCTCGGGCGGGCCGTTCGGCAAGGGCCTGTTCAACGGCCAGCAGACCGGCGGGCATTTCGTGCCCGAGCAGCAGACCGACTTCATCTTCACCGTCGCGGGGGAGGAGCTCGGCTTCGTCGGCGCCGCCGTGATCGTCCTGCTGCTCGGCGTCGTGCTGTGGCGCGGGCTGCGGATCGCGTCCCAGGCCGCCGACCTGTTCGGCACGCTGGTGGCGACCGGGGTGGTGTGCTGGCTGGCGTTCCAGACGTTCGAGAACGTCGGCATGACGCTCGGCATCATGCCGATCACCGGCCTGCCGCTGCCGTTCGTGTCCTACGGCGGTTCCGCGACGTTCGCGAACATGATCGCCTTCGGGCTGCTGCAGGCCGTGCACATCCGCCGCCGCCCGTTCGACTGACGCCCTCCGGCCGACGCCGTCCGATGGAGACCGTTCGACTGGGGCGCGGCGGTAGGCTGGGCCCTCATCCCCTGAACGCAGCACGGAGGACACCGCCATGCCTGTCGAGTCGCTCTTCCCGCGCCTGGAGCCGCTGCTCCCGAGCGTGCAGAAGCCGATTCAGTACGTCGGCGGTGAGCTGAACTCGCAGGTCAAGGACTGGGACGGCGCCGACGTCCGGTGGGCGCTGATGTACCCGGACGCCTACGAGGTCGGGCTGCCGAACCAGGGCGTCCAGATCCTCTACGAGATCCTGAACGAGCGCGAGGGCGTGCTGGCGGAGCGGACCTACTCGGTCTGGCCCGACATGGAGGCCGTCATGCGCGAGCACGGCATCCCGCAGTTCACCGTGGACGCGCACCGGCCGGTCGCCGCGTTCGACGTGTTCGGGGTGTCGTTCTCCACCGAGCTGGGCTACACCAACCTGCTGACGGCGCTGGACCTCGCGGGCATCCCGCTGGACGCGGCGGACCGCACCGACGAGCACCCGATCGTGGTCGCGGGCGGGCACGCCGCGTTCAACCCCGAGCCGATCGCCGACTTCGTCGACGCCGCGGTGCTCGGCGACGGCGAGGAGATCGCGCTGGCGATCACCGAGGTCGTCCGGGAGTGGAAGGGCGAGGGGTCGCCCGGCGGCCGCGACGAGCTGCTGATGCGGCTCGCGGCGTCCGGCGGGGTGTACGTGCCGCGCTTCTACGACGTGACGTACCTGCCCGACGGGCGGATCCAGCGGGTCGCGCCGAACCGTCCGGGCGTGCCGTGGCGGATCGAGAAGCACACCGTCATGGACCTCGACCAGTGGCCGTACCCGAAGAAGCCGCTGGTGCCGCTGGCGGAGACGGTGCACGAGCGGTTCAGCGTGGAGATCTTCCGGGGCTGCACCCGCGGCTGCCGGTTCTGCCAGGCCGGGATGATCACCCGTCCGGTGCGGGAGCGGTCGATCACCACGATCGGCGAGATGGTCGACCAGGGGCTGAAGGAGTCGGGCTTCCAGGAGGTCGGGCTGCTCAGCCTGTCCAGCGCCGACCACAGCGAGATCGGCGACGTCGCCAAGGGCCTCGCCGACCGCTACGAGGGCACCAACACCTCGCTGTCGCTGCCGTCCACCCGCGTGGACGCCTTCAACATCACGCTCGCCAACGAGTTCTCCCGCGGCGGCCGCCGCTCCGGCCTGACGTTCGCGCCGGAGGGCGGCTCCGAGCGGATGCGCAAGGTGATCAACAAGATGGTCACCGAGGACGACCTGATCCGCACCGTCACCACCGCGTACGAGAACGGCTGGCGGCAGGTCAAGCTGTACTTCATGTGCGGGCTGCCCACCGAGGAGGACGAGGACGTCCTCGCGATCGCGGGCATGGCCAAGCGGGTGATCCAGGCGGGCCGCGAGGCGACCGGCCGCAAGGACATCCGCTGCACGGTGTCGATCGGCGGGTTCGTGCCGAAGCCGCACACCCCGTTCCAGTGGGCCGCGCAGTGCGACCACGAGACCGTCGACCGCCGCCTCAAGGCCCTCAAGGACGAGCTGCGCGGCGACAAGGAGTACGGCCGCGCGATCGGCCTGCGCTACCACGACGGCCAGCCGTCCATCGTCGAGGGCCTGCTGTCGCGCGGCGACCGCCGCGTCGGCAAGGTCATCCGCGCGGTGTGGGAGGACGGCGGCCGCTTCGACGGCTGGAGCGAGCACTTCTCCTACGAGCGCTGGACGGCCTGCGCGGAGAAGGCCTTCGCCGGCGAGCCCGTGGACGTCGACTGGTACACCGTCCGGGAGCGCGACGAGGTCGAGGTGCTGCCCTGGGACCACCTCGACGCGGGCCTGGACCGCGAGTGGCTCTGGCAGGACTGGCAGGACGCCGTCGACGAGACCGAGGTCGAGGACTGCCGCTGGACGCCGTGCTACGACTGCGGCGTGTGCCCGACCATGGGCACGGAGATCCAGATCGGCCCGACGGGCCGGAAGCTGCTTCCGCTTTCGGTCGTCTGACATCGCGCGCCGCGGCCGCGAATCGCCCGTGGAATCGGGCTTTTCGGGTCCGCGGCCTGCGCGGGGGCGGCCGTCCGGGGGACGGGCCCGGCACAACGATGCCCGCCGCCCCGTACTCTATAGAGAGACCTTGTTTTTCGACTCGACGCGAGTAGGAAGGACCAGAACCCTGGCACCCATGCCGGAGGGACCGGCGCCGGCCCCCGTGATCCAGCGCCTGCGCGTGCGCTATGCGAAGCGCGGCAGGCTGCGGTTCACGAGCCACCGCGACATTTCCCGGGCCGTGGAACGCGCCGTGCGGCGCGCCGGGATCCCTGTCGCGTTCAGCGGCGGATTCACCCCCCACCCGAAGATCTCGTACGCGGGTGCGGCGGCGACTGGGGTTGCCAGTGAGGCGGAGTACCTCGAGATCGGGCTGACCGAGACCCGCGACCCTGCGCGGGTGCAGGCCGATCTCGACGCGGCCCTGCCCCCCGGGCTCGACATCGTGGATGTCGTGCCGGCCGGGCCGGGACGCGCCGGCGACGCGCAGGCCAAGCCGGCCGCGCTCGCCGATCGGCTCGAGGCGTCCGAATGGCGGATCCGGTTGGACGGGGTGGCGCAGGACGCCGCCGCCGCTGCCGTGGCCGCCTTCATGGCCGCCGGGAACATCGAGGTCGAGCGCCTCACCAAGAAGGGGCGGCGCCGGTTCGACGTGCGCGCTGCCGTGTCCTCCTGTGAGCTGGACCGGCGCGCCGCGGAGGCGGCGGATGCCCCTTGTGCGATACTTCGAATGGTTGTTCGGCATTCCACACCGGCCGTACGACCCGACGACATCCTCACCGGACTGCGCCAGGTCGCCGACCTCGCGCCGCCGTCACCGCCACTGGTGACCAGGCTGGCGCAGGGGCCCCTGGACGCGGCCACCGGTGGCCTCGCGGATCCTCTGGATCCGGACCGGGAGACCGGCCTGCCGTCCGGCGACGAAGCCGGGACGGCCGGCGGCGCGCGGTCGCGCCCCGGGGACCCCGCGAGCGTGGATGCCGTCAGCGCCTGATCGTGAGACCGAAGCCGTGGCGACACGGAACCGGTCCCGCAGGGGACGGCGGGCGCACCCCCGACGACTTCGTCGTCACGACCGGACGACCGTCCGGCGGTGACGACGCCGATGACTGACGGAGCGCTCCTGCGCGGCGCACCGCACGGACCGCCCCCTGGCGGAACGAGCGGTCGCGCCCGGGAGCCTGACGGGAGATTGCCCGGATGCTTGATAACGAAGCCGATGCGGCCAACGCCGAAGGCACTGACGAAGAGACCACCGCGACCGCGACCGGAGACGGCGGCGAGAACGGCGCCGCCGCGGGCGTGACGTCCCGCCCGCGCCGCCGGGCCAGCCGCCCGGCCGGCCCGCCGCCGGACGTCGAGGACGCGCCCGCGGCCGAGCCCCCCGCCGCCGCGGAGCCCGAGGCGGCCGCCGAGCCCGCCGCCGAGGCCGCCGAGCCGCCCGCGAAGAAGACGACCCGGTCCCGCACCCGCACCCGCGCCGCGAAGGCCCCCGAGACCGCCGAGCCGGTGCCGCCGACGGGCGCCGAGACCTCCCCGGAGATCACCGAGGAGCCCGCCCCGGCCGCCGCCGAGACCGCCGAGCCGGCCGGGACGCCCGCCGAGCCCGAGAAGCCCGCGGAGCCCGCGCGCCGCACCCGCACCCGCCGCCGTACCGCGGCCGCCCAGGACGAGACCGCCGCGCCGCCCGCGGCCCCGACGGTGCCCCCGGTGCCGTCCGTGCCGGAGGTGCCCTCCGTTCCCGTCGCCGGCGCCGAGCCGGAGGCCGGCCAGGTGTCGGAGGCCGAGCCCGCCAGCGGCGTCGGCGTCCCCGGCGTGACGTTCCAGCCGCCCATGGTCGTCTTCCAGCCGCCGCAGCCGACGGCCGAGCCGTCCGCGCGCCAGAAGGACGAGGCGAAGCCCGAGCCGTCCGACCGCGACCGTGATCGCGACCGCGACCATGAGGCCGCCGAGGACGAGGCCGAGGGCGACCACGGCCCCTCCGACGAGGACGAGTCCGAGGACCGGCCGTCCCGCCGCCGCCGTCGCCGGGGCGGGCGCGGCGGGGGCGCCGGCGGGCACGTGGGGGGCCAGGCCGGGGGGGGCGGGGGGGCCCAGGGCGCCCGGGGGAGGGTAGAGGGGACC